>JBOGRE010000267.1:0-2234 GCA_050749345.1 Nitrosarchaeum sp.
GGAATAGATTTCTTTAGAATCTTTGAGAAATATTCTTTCCCCCTTTGACATTTCTTTTCCGCCAAATTTTTCATGAAGGAAACTTGTAATGGATGGCAATTCACTTCTTGCGATATTATTGTAATAATAGGTAATTCCCTTTATTGATTCATAGTCGTATGGTGTGCCATTTCTGTACATGAAAATACCGATAAATATCGCGTCTACATCTGGCTCTCTGATACATTTGATTTCCCAGTTTAGTAATTTTTCTTCGTTATAGACAAATGTCTGCATCTCATCAGCAGTAATTTTCCAGTATCTTGATCTTGACAATACTAATCACTCTAGTCTTCTGGTATAAATTCCAATATCTGTCCGCTCCTAACTAATTCAGGAAATCGAGATTGACTTTGAATGTCTTTTGGAAATTATTACTTCAATGACTAGACCTGTAACTATTACTGCCAGTACTGCTATTGAAGAGAATAGCACTTGAATCAACGGGTCTGTTTGCATTACAGGTGCTGCCATGGTACTTGCATCTTGCATAGGCATTGCTTTGCGAGCCATTTCAGGCGCTTCTGCAGGTACACTGTCCATCATTGGAGTTTCTAAATTGGTCTCTGCACCTTTTTGGATTATCTGTGACGTAAACCATGCAGCTATTGATACTCCGCCAAGTGTTGCCAATCGGTGAATTCTTGTAAATGAATTAAATAATGACTTGCTCTTTTTTGCAGGTTCTGACATTTTTGATGGCAAAATTATGATTGCAAGTTTGTCTACTGTGTAAAATTTCATGTCATGTGATTTTGTATTTTTTCCAACACTGGTAATCTTTACTACTCCTGAATCTTGCATCTTTTTTAAATGATAAATTACTAACGGTAATGAAATTGCTGTCTTTTGCGATATTTGATTTGCAGTTAATGAATCATTAAATAAAATTTTTAAAATTTCCCTGCTGGAATCAGAACTTAGTATCTCCCCTATTGCCTTTATTTTTCCATCTTCTGTAGATAAAATCTCTACTCTGTCTGAGATTCCTACTGAATCTTCCAGATCGTCTTTCATTGAACCAATTCCATTACTAGTATCTTATTAAGACTTGTCATTAAATTGAACTTTAATCAAACCTTATCTACAAAAATATTATGGTATAATCATGAAACAATCAAAACAAATCATCGCAGCAATAATTGCTGTGCTGGTAGTCTCTGTGACTGTGAGCGCAATTTCGGCTGCACCAAGTGCAACTGCACAAGAGGTCACACCATTCCCATCTAGGGAAAAAGTGATATCTGTGACAGGAACTGCAACTTCAAGTGTAGAGCCTGATCTTGTAAACATTAGTTTTGGTGTTGAAATTCAAGAAAAAACTGCTAAAGACGCACTAGCTTCAAACTCTGAATTGATGAATAAAGTAATAGTTGCCATAAAGCAAGTCGGCATTACTGATTCGGAAATCAGTACTTCCCAGTTTAGCATCTATCCTGTGTATAACTACTATCAGGAAAAAGATGGCAGAAATATTCAAGAGCTAATTGGATACAAAGTAAGCAATATAGTCAATGTAAAAACTACGAAACTTGACAGTGTGGCCTCAATAATTGACAGTGCAGTATCTGCTGGAGTAAACAGAGTGGACAGTGTATTTTTTTCACTATCCCCTGATGTTTATTCAAAACTAAAAGATGATCTTTTAGCCCAGGCAGTTCTTAATGCAAAGTCAAAAGCAGAAACAGCGTTAACTCCGCTAAACTACAAAATAATTGGAGTAAAGGAGATGTCGCTATCTGAATTTGCAATGCCATATCCACATCCAATGTATGATGGAGGCTATGGTATGATGGAAAAATCATCTGCACCAACACCAATATTCTCATCAGACCAGGATGTCACTACCAGCGCAAACGTTGTCTTCCTTATTGGAAGCAACTAGCTTTTTTTTCTACTATAAAGTGAAAATTTGGATTAAGATATTTCTCATCACACATTCAAAGCATTCTGCAAAATCATACTCTGTTTGTTTTTAAATCTAAATACAAGTTATTCTATGATAAATCCATGAGTAATCTCAAGGCCACATCAATTGATCATGTCAACATGAAAGTAAAAAATCTAAATCAATCAGTAGAGTTTTACAAAAATCTTTTTGGCTTTGAGATAAAACAAGAAGAAAATCAAAACAAAATAGATGTGCCATCAAAAATAATTGGAAATGATACCATCAAGCTTTGTCTCTATGAAGT
>JBOGRE010000268.1:0-2327 GCA_050749345.1 Nitrosarchaeum sp.
GACACCAATAGAACCTCAAGTAGGTAAATTCTATAACAGTCCAGTAGCACTGGGTGCTGGTGCAGGTGCAGTTTTGTCGGTTACCTTTACAGCATTAGGTTGTAAACTAAATACTTGGACATACAGATGGATGGCCGCTTGGTCAAAGTGGGACTAAAATTCCAACCTTTCCTTTTCATTTTATTCTTTATGATTATGGTATTCTTTATTTGATCTTGAAATTTGATTAAAAAATATTGTACATGTTGTGATCTTTTGTTGTCTCTTTTGACAATATGTGATATTGTGATAATACCATGTGAAGCAACAATACGATCAGATTTTAGTTACTCCAAAACCCTTTGTTAAATGGGCTGGAGGAAAAAGACAGCTAATTCCAATACTAAATCAAAATCTTCCTGAATCTTTTAGTACGTACTATGAACCATTTCTCGGTGGTGGTGCTTTATTATTTCATATTCTTACAGACAAAAATGGTCAAAAATGTAGTGTTTCTGATTTAAACTCTGATCTTGTATTGGCTTATACTACAATTAGAGATAGAATTGATACACTGATTAATTCTCTAAAAAACCATGAAAAAAATTATCAAAAAGATTCAGAGTCATACTATTACTCAATTCGTGAAAGCAATCCAAGAAGCGAAATTGAAAAAACATCTCGACTGATCTTCTTGAATAGGACTTGTTTTAATGGACTTTATCGTGTAAACCGTAAAGGAAAATTTAACGTACCTTTAGGAAAGTACTCCAATCCAAATATTATAAATGAAGAAAATATTCGCGCTGTCAGTCATATCTTACAATCAAGTAGAATTTCCATCAAATGTAGAGATTTTGAGGCAGTCCTAAGAGATGCCAAAAAAGGAGATTTGGTATATTTTGACCCTCCGTACCAACCAGTAAGTACCACTTCAAATTTCACAAGCTATACTAACAAAGATTTCACATATGATGATCTTACAAGATTGGCAGAACTTTGTCTAAAATTAGATTCTAGAGGTTGCAAGGTATTATTGTCTAATTCTGATTCAAAAGAAGTGACAGATATCTTTGCCAAGAATCCATGGAAAGTTACACGAATAGAAGCAAATAGATCAATTAATTCTAATTCTAAAAAAAGAACTGGTCATTTTGAACTTTTAATAAAAAATTATTAAAGCTCCGAACGGGATCCGAACCCGCGACCTTTACCTTACCAAGGTAACGCTCTACCAGGCTGAGCTATCGAAGCACAAATTTTAGCAACCTAAAATCCTTATAATTCTTGATTATGGCTCAAAAATCTCTAAACTGTTAAATTTCACACAAATTTCTACACTTTTGGAGGAGTAATCAAGCCTGGCCAAAGTAAGCATAAAGTGCTTTTGGACATGCAGGACTTAAGATCATAAAAATGGGTGATCCTGTCTCTCAGGAGTTCGTGGGTTCAAATCCCACCTCCTCCATTGCTCTTTATTTTGTATGTTTTATTCCTCTAGAATTCAAAATTTCGTATACATCAGGAAGTGAAAATACAAATCCTATGTGAACACAATCTTTTTCTTCACATAGCTGACAGAACAACTCTCCTTTCTGTACTGCAACTTCTGCAATTCTGTTTTTGATATTATCTTTTAGAATAACACGATCATCATCTACGGAAATTTTCTCAATCTTCGGAGCATATCTTGCAAAAGTCTTATCCTTTTGCATCATCTCTTCTAACATGTAAGTTACATAACCTGAAAAACTATTGACGCCTCTCATTGCGAGGTTATCTTTGTTTTTTTGATATACATCTTGGAATTTATCATAAACAGTTTCTGAAACAGTTATTGATTTGAATCCAGCTTTCGGCAATTTACTTTCCTCTTACCGTACAATAAAGTACCGAGGTATATAAGATTTTATTTTAGCGGTACTGTCTAATTAATGGGACATTTTATTCGTGTAAATGGGCGGGACATAGATTAAATCATAAATAATGAAACTGATAATTCAAAATATGAAAAAAACCAATCATGTAGAATATCACAAAGATGGTTCTATTCACGCTCAAGGAACTAAAGTAAATGGGGTTCTCGAGGGTTATTGGGAATGGTTTAGACTAGATGGAAGCAAAATGCGTTCTGGACATTTTAAGAATGGTGAACAAAGTGGAGAATGGATAACCTACGATAAAAAAAGCAAACCATACAAAACAACTCAAATAAAAGAGAAAAAATAAATCAAATTATTTCTGAGAAGCATTTTGAATTAACGTTTTCCACTTGTCTTTTCCTTTAACTTCAATTCCACATACTTCCGCATGTGTCTTTCCATCTAAAGTCATGTGAGGTCTAACAT
>JBOGRE010000269.1:0-1664 GCA_050749345.1 Nitrosarchaeum sp.
TTCTAGATGAGATGAAATGATTTCCCATGTCTCGTCCATTCTTTATGAGATTAATTTTTACGGATACAGATCCTTCCCAAATACAAGTTACGTCAGTAGGGCATCTGGAATCTTCAGTAACATTGAGGAATGTGAAATCTAGTGTTGAATCCATATTTGCACTTTCTCCTATCCTGAGTGAGAAAGGAACATCCAAAGTAGCTGTTTCTAACTCACCAAAGGCCATAGATTGGAAAACCAAGGAAATAATAGCTAACCCCGCAAGCAATGCAATTTGAAACATGTTTGTCTTGATCACTTTTATCAACACTACATTAGCATGTCAGATTATAACCTTTGATTAAAATCAAATTTTACCAAAATTAAAGAAGATTTGTAATGATATTATTCTAAACTCTTTTGTGACTAACAAAAGTCAATAGTGAGGAAAAACTACTCTTATGTAGAAAAACAATGTCTCTGACAAATAAAGAAAAAATTGTTGCGTTAATATCAAATGGAATAGCGGTATATTCATTATACCAGGATAGAGAAAGTCTTCCAAAAAATACAAGCATGTATGATTTTGTATTAAAGGTAATTCCAGACAATATCAAATCTGAATTAAGTGTAGAGTTAATTGACGAGGTATTTCAATACGTGTCATCCACACATAGTTCATAAAGTACGATAAATTAGAACATACATCACATTGACGACAATAGCAACCTTAGGATCTCATTGTGCCCTACAAGTTCTCAAAGGTGCCAAAGATGAAGGTCTAAAAACAATTTTAATTTGTGAGAAAAAAAGAGAAAGACTATATCGTAGATTTTCATTTATTGACAAACTAATCTTGGTGGATTCATTTGCAGAAATACTAGAGCAAAAACATCAATCTGTTTTAGAGCAAAATGGTGCAGTTTTAATTCCTCATGGAACATTAATTGCACAAATGAGTTCTGAGCAAATTGAATCAATCAAGACTCCAATTTTTGGAAATAAGTGGATTCTAAGATGGGAATCAGATAGAACCATGAAAGAAAAACTTATGCGAGAGGCAAAGCTTCCAGTTCCAAAACCAGTATTAGATTCAAAGGACATTAACAAGCTTGTAATTGTAAAAAGGCAAGGAGCTGCAGGCGGTAAAGGATATTTTTTGACAGATAATCAAGATGATTATAATAAAAAAAGGAATCAGCTAATTTCACAAGGAGTTATCACTAAAGAAGAAACACTTTACATTCAAGAGTATGCTGCAGGTGTTTTGGCATATTTACAATTCTTTTATTCACCTCTAAAAGGAGAATTGGAATTTTTTGGTGCTGATCAGAGACACGAATCAGACATTGAAGGCATTGCTAGAATTCCATCAGAGCAGCAGCTCAAAAGTAACAAAGTTCCATCATTTAACGTAATTGGAAACAGCCCAATAGTTCTAAGAGAGTCATTACTAGATGAGGTGTATGCCATGGGAGATAATTTTGTAGATGCGGCAAAAAGGATGGTGGCACCTGGAATGAATGGGCCATTTTGTATTGAAGGTGTTTATGATGAGAATGCAAAGTTTACAGCGTTTGAATTTTCAGCAAGAATTGTGGCAGGAACAAACATCTACATGGATGGCTCACCATACTATTCATTGCTTTTTAATGAGCCTATGAGCATGGGCAAAAGAATCGCAC
>JBOGRE010000270.1:0-11605 GCA_050749345.1 Nitrosarchaeum sp.
CAGTTCAAACATTTCAATGGTACAGAACCGAACAAGATATTCCAGCTAAAGATGTAGTTGGTAAAGTCTTTGAAGGAACTGGAAAAACTGAACAAAACGAACGACTAGACTATACTGACAAATCACAACCAATTCGAGAACATGATTGTACTATTTGTATGGCTTGCCAGGAAATATGTCCTACAGGAGCTATTCGAATTGAACAAGCAAATTTGGAATGGCATGAGAAAGCAGCAGGTACCTTCGTCAAAATGACTGGTAGTGGAAATCCACACGCACACGATTAAACAATTAATTTCTTTTTTCTTATTTTTCTAAAATTCTATTTGTCAATACTCAACAAATTTTAATCACTGTTACCCATCATTTTTTGCAGAGGTCGCCTAGCTCGGTAGGGCGCGGGCCTTGAGAGCCTGTGTGCGCAAGCACCCGGGGGTTCAAATCCCTCTCTCTGCGTTTTTATTTTTCTAATTTACCTAGTTCAGCTAACAAAGCTGATAACTGAATCTCAGGGTTTGCACCCACTAAAATTCTATAATCATATTTTGCAATTACTTCTAAAATATCTGATATTTTTTCATGCTTTGTTTTGAATACAGCAGAATTTAGATACTTTAGAAAATCTGATTCTGACATTCCGTAAACTTTGATTAGCTCAATCATTTTTTCTCTGGCATCTATTATTTTACCAGACAATGCCATTTTTAGAACATTATCAACATCACTAGTTTTTGTAAGTCCGGCTGATGATTTTACATTGTCTTCTGAAATCTCTCCTATACTCGCAGTTGCCTGCATCAGGTTAATGGCATGTCTAAGGTCTCCTTCAGAATAATCATAAATTGCCTTTAATCCTTTTTTGTCAGCTTTTACTTTCTCTTTTCTGGCTATGTTTTCTAGATGATTGATCATTTCTTCTTCAGGAATTGATGTAAACTTGAAAATAGCGCATCTGCTTTGAATAGGATCAATAATTTTTGAGATGTTATTTGCAATCAGGATGAATCTACAATATTTTGCAGTGTCTTCTATTATTCGTCTAAGTGCAGTTTGTGCATCAGAGGTCATCTCATCTGCCTCATCTAAAATAATTATCTTAAATGGAACATCTACCATTCCTGCATATCTTGAAAATTTCTTTACTTTTTCTCTAACCATGCCTATGCCTCTTTCATCTGATGCATTTAGCTCAAGAGTATAATCTTTAGAGTATTCCCCAAGAATCTGTCTGGCTATACATAAGGCAGTAGTTGTCTTGCCAACTCCTGCAGAGCCAGAAAACATCAGATGTGGCATGTCAGTTGGGTCTTTAATCAGAGCTTCTAAACTACCAATAATTTCTGTCTGATTTACAATCTCTGAAAGCTTAGATGGGCGATATTTCTCTACCCACATGCCTGTTGATAACATGTGATCTTCTGGTCTATTTCCCACTAATAAATCGAAATTAATAGGATCAATTGATCTAACAAATTAGTGAACAGAATTGATCGATCTATTACATCAGGATCTTATGAATGAGTAGTGATCTTACGATGGAAATTGATAATATAGAAAAATTACATTCTATTGGATATGGACTAAAGGATGCCAAAGTTACCATTAATCATGATATTAAATTCAATGTGGCAGGCATTAAAATTAATGGCACCCAAGGCGAGGTCTTGAATCTACCTCAATGGATAGGGAAAATTCTATCTCAAAATAAACTTGCAACACTTGAAATTCCTGATATGATCACTGAGCTAAAACAAGCATTATCGAAAGAAAAGATGGTTGGCGAATACCAAATGTCAACACTTGATCCTCACTTTTACATCAAACTAAAAGAATCAATGAAAAATTTGAATCGTGATGATTTTAATCATGTAGAAAGTATTATGTTAGAATTATTTAGAATGAGAAGAGGAAAACTTGTAAAGCTTGCAGATTCAACAAAACTTAATTCTGAATTATACAGTAAACTAACAGTTGAAGAAAATATTTTCTTTAAAACAATCTATGAAAATAGTATAGAATTTGAAAAACAAGTCAGAGGAGATTTAAATGAGCAAAGTTCAAACTAGTACTTTTACTGAATCTGCATTATCTGATAAAGTAAAAGAATTTCTGACAAGATTCAAGGACAAGTTTGGTAGTTACAAGTATTTAGAACAAATCGATGAAATGATGCCAAAGAGTGCAAAATTCATCATTGTTGATTATAATGATCTTGTAGTAGAACCTGAAATAGAAATTATTTTTTCAACAGATCCTGATAGAATTCTAAATGCATTTTCAAGGGCAATCAAAGAAGCACTTCAAACAAGATTTCCTGATTATGCTGAAAAAATCAAAGATGAAGTTCGTGTAAGACTAGTAAATTATCCACTTCAAAGAAGTCTAAGACAAATCAATGCTGAAACTATTGGAAATATTACCAGTGTTTCAGGTATGGTAGTTAGAGCATCAGAAGTAAAACCACTAGCAAAAGAACTTGTGTTTGTCTGTCCTGACGAACATCAAACAAAAGTAATTCAACTAAAGGGAATGGATGTAAAAACTCCCATAGTGTGTAATAATCCTAGTTGCAAGCACAGGGATTTTGAATTAAAACCTGAAGCCAGTAAATTCATAGACTTTCAAATTCTTAGATTACAGGAACTTCCTGAAGACCTCCCACCTGGTCAATTACCTCATTACATTGATGTAACAATTAGGCAAGATCTTGTAGATAATGCCAGACCAGGTGACCGAATAATTCTTACAGGAATAGTAAGAGTAGAACAAGAATCAATTGCAGGAATAACTAGAGGGCACAGCGGATTATACCGATTACGAATTGAAGGAAATAATATTGAATTTTTGGGAGGAAGGGGATCTAAGACTTCACGTAAAATAGTGAGAGAAGAAGTCTCACCAGAAGATGAAAAGATGATCAAAACTCTTTCCCAAAGTCCTGATATTTATCAAAGATTGATTGATTCTTTTGCACCGCACATACAAGGACAATCTCTGATCAAAGAAGCTATTTTGTTATTGATTGTAGGTTCAACTCAAAGATTGCTTGGTGATGGAAGCAAAATTAGAGGTGACATCAACGTATTTCTTGTAGGTGATCCTGGTACTGCAAAAAGTGAGATGCTAAAATTTTGTGCAAGAATAGCACCAAGAGGACTGTATACATCTGGTCGAGGTTCAACTGCTGCAGGTCTTACAGCAGCTGTAGTTCGTGATAAAACAGGAATTATGATGTTAGAGGCAGGTGCCGTAGTTCTTGGTGATCAAGGTCTTGTATGTATTGATGAGTTTGATAAAATGAAACCTGAAGACAGAAGTGCATTACACGAAGTTATGGAGCAACAATCTGCAAGTATCGCAAAAGGTGGTATTGTTGCCACACTAAATGCAAGAACATCAATCTTAGCAGCCGCAAATCCAATGTATGGAAAATATGATCCATTCAAAAATATCACAGAAAATGTAAATTTACCAATTCCATTGTTGACTAGATTTGACTTGATTTTTGTAGTACGTGATATTCCAGGAAGAGAAAAAGATGAAAAAATTGCAAGACACATTATTGAATTGCATACCCCTCAGGGAACTGACAAACGCTCTGTAATTGACGTGGATACTTTAACAAAATATCTCTCATATGCAAAAAGATCTAGTCCTAATTTGACAAAAGAAGCAGAAGAAAAGATTCTAGATTACTATCTCCAAATGAGAAATGTAGAGTCCGAAGAAATGATCACAGTCACTCCTAGACAACTGGAAGGTATTATTCGACTTTCAACTGCCAGAGCAAGATTACTCATGAAAGATAAAGTAGAAGAAGAAGATGCAGAACGAGCAATATTTCTGATTCAAAGCATGCTTCAGGATGCAGGTGTGGATGTCAATACTGGCAAAGTAGATCTTGGAGTCTTACAAGGAAGACCGAGAAGTGAAGTATCCAAGATGCAACTGTTCATGGATGTTCTAAAATCAATGGAAGGTGATAATAAAGTCGCAGTTGAAGAAAGAGCATTTGTAAAAGAATTGGAAAAGTCAGAAAAATTCACTGAAGAAGAAGCACGAAACTATATTCGAAGAATGCTCCGCGAAGCATCTATTTATGAATCAAAACCCGGTCATTATAACCGAGTATGAAAATAGAAAATCTAGAACTTCCCAAATCTGCAATTGATTTTTTATTGTCCGAAGGATTTTCTAAATTATATCCTCCCCAAGATGATTGTGTAGATGCTGGAATTCTTGCTGGAAAAAGTATACTAGTTTCTGCACCTACTGCAAGTGGAAAAACCTTAACAGCAATACTTGCAATAATTAATTATCTTTCAAAAAATAATGGCAGGGTTATTTATCTTAGTCCTCTGAGAGCATTGGCTGCTGAAAAATTCACAGAATTTAAAAAACTAGAAAAAGTTGAACTAGGAAAAAAAATCAAAGTAGGTATTTCAACTGGTGATTTTGAAAATATTGAAAAAAATCTTGAAAAAAATAATGTACTAGTTTTAACAAATGAGAAGATGGATTCTATAATTAGACATGGTGCTGAGTGGATTGATGATATTGGGTTGGTTATTGCAGATGAGATTCATCTTATTGGTGATGAAAGCAGAGGGCCAACATTAGAGATGATTTTAACAAAACTAAAACTGTTGGTATCTAAACCACAAATTATAGGTCTTAGTGCAACAATAACAAATTCTAATGAGATCGCAAATTGGCTTGATTGCATATTGGTAAAAAATGACTGGAGACCTGTTCCTCTTTCTGAGGGTGTGTATGATGCAGGAGAAGTAATCATGAGTGATGGCAAAAAATTTGAAGTTGAGCCTAGCATTCGTGGAATTCCTATTGACTTGGGTGTACAATCAGTAAAAGATGGAGGACAATCCTTAGTTTTTGCAGAAACTAGGATGCGTTCAAAAGCACTTGCAACAAAGGCAGCTGATGTTATTTCACAATTTTTAGAAAAAAAAGAATCAGAAGAACTAGAAAAGATTTCAAAAAAAATTCTATCGAATAATGAACATACTGAATTAGTAAAGACTCTTGCCACATTGATAAAAAAAGGTGTTGCATTTCATCATGCTGGATTGAATCAGAATTGTAGACAAACAATAGAAACTGAATTTCGTAAAGGAACGATCAAATTATTGTCTTCCACACCAACTTTAGCTGCTGGTGTCAACCTTCCTGCAAGAAGAGTTGTCATATCAAATATCAATCGATACAATGCAAAAGTTGGTGGAAACAGACCCATTAGTATTTTGGAGTATAAACAACTTTGCGGTAGAGCTGGAAGACCACAATATGATAATTATGGAGAATCAATTATTATTGGAAATGGAAATAGTGGTGATCTAATGGAATACTATGTTCATGGAGAGCCTGAACCCATCATATCAAAAATTACCGATGATAGATCATTGAGAACTCATGTGTTAAGTGTAATTGTAACAAGTCCTGGAATTAAAAAAGAAGACATTTTGGATTTCTTTTTGCAAACATTAGGTGGATTACAATCAAGAAAAGCAACAATAAAGTTTGCAATTGATATTTCCTTACGATTTCTTACAAATGCATTTTTAATTATTAAAAAAGGTGAAAGATACGCTGCAACAGAATTTGGAAAAAAGACCTCTATGCTATACATTGATCCGCTTACAGCAACTTACTTTAGAGATGCAATTGAAAATGTATCAAAAGAAAGGACACATACTTTTGGATTTTTACACTTGATTTCAAATTGTGAGGAATTTTTCCCTAAATTCTCACTTAGACAAAAAGACTATGAAACTGCAAGTTTGATGATAGAGAATAATTCATCTGATCTTTTAACACCAATATCCGAATATGATTGCTCTAGGAGTTTACTCGCTTTGCAGTCTTGGATTACAGAATCCTCAGAATTGACCCTTTCTGATAGTCTTGGAATCGAGTCTGGAGATATGCATAGAATGGTTGAGACTGCGGATTGGTTATCATATTGTCTTAGAGAAATTTCAAAACATGTTGAGCGTGTAGATCTACTTGATGAATTAGAAAATCTACGAAGGCGAATTGTATATGGTATTAGAAAAGAGTTACTAGATTTAGTTAAAGTAAAGGGAATTGGACGAATAAGGGCAAGGGTGCTCTATAAACACGGAATTAAGACCCTTGATGATTTAGCAAAGATTCCTGTGAATAAATTAGCAGAAATAGATAAAATTGGTCCAACCCTTGCAGATAAAATAAAGTCCGAGTTACGTAAGGTTAGATAATTGGCTGAATTGATACTACCCGCAATAGTTTCATGCATTGTTGCATTTTTTACAGTATATGTTGTCACTCCACCTCTAATCAAATTTCTACAAAAAAGAAATCTTACAGTCAAAGACATGAACAAAAAAGATCATGTAATGGTAGTAAGACCCGGTGGCCCCGCAATTATTACTGGAATTATTGCATCTGAAATAGTTTTGTATGGATTTTTCCAGATCAATGAAATTCTTGCAATAATAATTACTAGTTTTATTGCATTTGTAATTGGTTATGTGGATGATAGAAAAGTTATGGGTGGATGGTTTAAACCAGTTGCTTTAGTAATTGCTTCAACACCAATAATTTTCCTTGGCACATATGATTCTAATCTGGCATTTCCTTTATTTGGTACTGTCCATATACCTGTTCTTTATCTTGGACTCATAATTTTCATGATTCCGATCACAGGTAATACAATTAACTCCATTGATGTGTTAAATGGTGTAGCAAGCGGTTTTATGATAATTACATCTTTTTCATTAAGTATTGCATTATTTATTTTACAAAACTATGAAATAGCAATAATTAGTTTACCTTTGGGATTTGTTGCATTGGCATTTTACAAATATCATAAAATTCCAAGCACGATATTTCCTGGCGATTCTGGTGCTTTGACTTTGGGTGCAATGTATGGGGCAATTGCAATTGTAGGTCATGTGGAAATTATTGCAGCTGTTGCACTTTTACCGGCAGTGCTTAACTCCTTTTTATTTCTCTCAAGCATGAAACGAATTGTAGAACACAGACAAATCAAAGGAAAGCCTGTAGAACATACTGAAGATTTCAAACTGAAAGCAACTACTGATAAAACTGCACCTGTAACACTTGTGAGATTAATCCTTGCGGGTAGACCATTATCTGAAAAACAAGTTGGGTATGCAATTTTCAAACTAGCCATTTTTTCAGGAATACTCGCAATAATTACTGCAATTATGATGAGAGTGTTAATTTGAAGATAGGGCTTTTTGGATTTCTGTTTGTGATGTGGATTTTGATTTTAGTTGGAGGAGGAATTTTAGTTACTATTTTAGGTCCTTTTTCTATCTCTGGTTATGGTAATTTTGATTTGTTATTAACTTCTATACTCAAAGCAATTATTGCAATAACTCTAGTAGTAGTTTGGATTATGATATTATCAAAATTAAAAAATTGGATATTTAAGAAAGAGATAAAATCCTAACTTTCCATCCACTGTCTCTGTTTTTTATCATATTCTTTACGTGTGTATCTTATTGTGGCTGGAACTCCTATAACAACAGAATTTTCTGGAACATCTCTTGTTACTACTGCACCCATAGCAACAACACTATTCTTTCCAATAGTTACCCCTGCCTTGATTACAGCTCGTGCTCCAATCACTGCATTATCCTCAATGGTAACTCCAATCATTTTATCGCACATTGGGTACGGATCATTTGTTAGTACAACAGCAGGTCCTATGAATACATTTTTTCCAATTCTTGAGAGTGGTGGTATGTATGCTTGTCCTTCTATCTTTGTATTTTCTCCAATTTTTACATTATAATCAATATGTACAAGTGAACCAATCTTTACATTGTTCCCGATTTCTACATTATCTCCAATATATGAAAAATGCCAAATCTTGACATTGTCGCCAATTTTTGCTTTTTCTGAAATAAAATTAGTAACCATCTATATTCACAAATGCCATGGGTTTGCCTTAGTAATAATTTTTTCAGGTAAGTTTTTTTTATTGCCTCTAAGAAATTCTATCTCTTGTTCCTTGTTTCTTAATTCATCTGGCAACATTATTGGTATTTCCTCTATTATGGGATAAAATCTAAAGCATTTGGAACAAAATAATACTCCTTCTGAAACAACATTATTTTTTTCTTTAATTTCGTATAATTCCAAAGGATAATTTTTGTCTATAGGACATGCCAAAATATCCATCATTGTTCTGTTCATTTTAAATTCAGATAAATTGGGATTCCTTTTTGGCTAGATAAAAGTGCCGCTTCCGCTATTTTCGTTACATTTACTGCTTGCTGTGATTTCACAACAACATCATTTTTTCCTTCTATAGATCCTAAGAAACTTTGAATTTCTAATAATAATGGCTCTTGCTTTTCATTGCGTGGGATTTCAGTTTCTTCTTTTTTCTCCACTTTTATTTCCTGTGAAATAAAATCTGATGTAATTACTGCATCCGTACAAACTGCCGTAAACGTCCTAACCCTCTTCGGTGTAATCCAATTTGATGAAATGATTGCCACTTTATCATTTTTGTATCCTAGCATTATACTTGCAAAATCTTCATGGTCATGATTTATCCTACCTGATCTTGCAAAAACTACCTGAGGTACATCATCAAATAACCAATTTGCTGTATCTATGTCATGCACTGAAGTATCATAAATTATTCCAACATCTTTGATATGAAGTGGCATTCTATTTTCTCGATGAAACTCAAGCATCACCAGTTCTCCAAACTTTTTTTCTTTAACAAATTTTTTCACAATATCTACTGCCGGATTAAAACGTTCAATATATCCACATGTTAGGATCACTTTGTTTTTTTCTGCTAACTCCGTAATTCTCTGACCATCTTCTGATTTGTATGTCATTGGTTTTTCTACAAATACATGTTTTTTTGCTTCAAGTAATTTTGTAGCAATTTCTGTATGAGTTGAGGTTGGTGTTACAACAAAAGCTCCATCAAATTTTTCAGATCCGATCAAATCATCCAATGAACTATAATGATTTACTGAATATTTTTCTCCATATTCCTTACTTCTTTCAGCATTTACATCACAAACTGCAGAGAGAACACCTAATTGTGATAGTATTCTGGTATGATTTTTACCCCATCCACCAGTACCAATTTGAACAATTTTCATCTAATACACCGCAGTTAACCAATGAGAATAATCCTTGTTTTTGTTCATTACTATATCTGTATACTCAACCATCATTTTTTTGGTAATGTATCCAGGTTTACCATCTCCAATTTTTTTACCATCCATTGAAATTATAGGCGTAATTTCAGCTGCAGTACCTGTAAGAAAAATTTCATCTGAAATAGTTAATTCACTTCTTGCAATTTCAGTTTCTGTTACGTCTATGTCAAGATCTCTTGAAATTTTTATGATGGCATCACGTGTAATTCCATTTAAAGCTGAAGATGACAATGGCGGTGTAATTAATTGACCTTCTCTTACAATGAAAATATTTTCACCTGGTGCTTCGCTCACATTTCCAGTATGATCTAATAAAATTGCTTCATCGAATCCATTTCTTTTTGCTTCCTGCGTTGCTATGATTGAATTAAGATAATTGCCACCCATCTTTGCTTGAGGAGGTGTTGACATATCTGAGAATTTTCTCCATGATACAACACCTGCAGTAATTCCATTTTTGTTAAATAAATCACCGAATGGGAATGTAAAAATTGCAACATTAGTTGGTGCCTTTTCTGTTACATGTAAATTTATTCCATAATCACCCACAAAATAAAAAGGTCTAATATAACATGATTTTTTTATTTTATTTTTTTTACAAATCCCAATTATTGCGTTATTGATAATTTTATCTGAAAAATTTAGTGAAATATTATAAAATTGTCCTGATCTTCTAAATCGTTTAATATGATCATCTAATCTAAAAACAAAAAGATTTTTTTCATTCCAATATGCACGTATTCCTTCAAAAACTGATGTTCCGTAGTTAATTGCATGTGTTGTGATAGGAACATAAGCCTTGTCTGATGTTACAAATTTCCCATCAAACCAAACATATTTTGAAAGAGGCAGACTCATAAAAAACCTCCATTATATCAGTAATTAATCTATTTGGGGAAACTCTTGTTTTTGTTATTTTCTCTAAAACCTTGAATTAGTCCCTATTCTGATAACTACATTTGATAAAAATACTAAAGTTTGAAGATGTTTTTGAATTATTCAAATTTTTACATGAATTTTGATTTGATGATTTGAATAATCTGAAGACAATAAAGACTTGAAGATAAAAATGTCAAAAATATAGATCTAATTTTGATCCATGTTCATTTTTTCTTTTTTAAAATGTTTAAAATTGTATTCCAAACATCAACCATTTTGTGTAATTTTTTTAATTGCACCCGTAGAAATTCAAGTAAATCATTGTTTTAGTTATGGCAGCAAAGAAAAAAGCAGCAGCTAAAAAAACAACAACCAAAAAGGCTTCAAAAAAGAAATAAACTTTTGAAGCTTGTTTTATTTTTTCTATTCTAATCTTTAATTTTGATGTATTGCTTTCTTTTTTTCTTACAACAGCAGTTTTCTAATAATTCACTCGGACCATCCCTCTTTTGGAAATTTCATTCCCAAAATTCGGGTTGTTTTATCTTCTGAACCTGAAAATTTCTTAACTATGTCCCAATTTTCTTCAATAATTCTCCCAACACTTTCTGGAACATCCTTTTTCCAATTTGATTCTCTTCCTAATGCTGAATCATAGATCTTTTCTTTTACTGTTGCTGCAGATAATGTCCTTCTTTGTCCTATTTTTGGTTTTAATCTATATAATTTGAGCATGTATCCTTCTACATTATCACCTGTATATGAAAAGAAATCTCCTTGTACTCCTTCGAGTATTTGCTTTCGTAACTTCCAAGATCTAGGTGATAATAATGGTGGCATGTATTTTTTAAAAGGAGCAAAAAATGCATAATCATCTGTAACTAAAATAGAATCTCCAAAAATCGATCTAAGCATTTTTTTTCTAATCTCAAAATTAAATGGGAAACTTTTACTGTTGATTTCCTTTTTTTCTGATTTAAAAACAACAGGCATGACTTTTACAATGTCTGCATTATTTTTCAACTCGTTAATTATTTCAACATGTGCATTGGTTACAGGATTTAGATGTGCAAGATATAGAGCAGTTATCAACTAGACTAACTAAAAAAATGTTATATTTCAATGATTGACTTTCTCTAAATATGGGGACGATGGGATTCGAACCCATGATCTCCAGCACCCGAGGCTGGCAGTATGCCAAGCTAACCTACGTCCCCACAAGTAAGAATAATTCGAAGATTTTATTTCTTTAAAAAATTGGTTAACCGTATGATTCGTACTTTACTTCAAAGCTTCCATCTGATCGCTTCTCATGTTCGGTAACGAAACCTTTTGGTTTTAAGAAATCCATCACACCATCAATTGTTCCTTGCCAACCACAGACATAAAATATTGTATTTTCTTTAGTTATTTCATCACCAATCAATTCTTCTAATGGCGAAACTCCATTATCTCTTGGTCTAAGAAATGTTTCAACTCTTCCAATTTGACCTGACCAAGATCTGTTA
>JBOGRE010000271.1:0-1868 GCA_050749345.1 Nitrosarchaeum sp.
GTAAGATGTATCAACCACTATTTTTGCAAGTTCTAATGTCAACGGAGTAGAAATTTTTTTTGTCTGAACTCCACATTTTTTCATTAGTTTTGAATATGACAAGGATGCCCAACCTGCTTTAGGAGTATTTGGTTCTATCGCATAAAATTTTACATATCTTTTCAAATCATAAAGCATTCTTTTATGGACTCCTCTTGTTGCACTATAGATGACTGGTATTGGAAGTTTAGACTGGATCTTACAAGTAGTCCCAGGACTTATTGTGCTGTGAATGACCATACCTTCTGGTTTGAATGTATTATAAAGTGAAGTAACATGAGAAATGAATTTTTCTGTAAATGGAATACAAATGTGTAAAAAACGCGTTTCTAGTTTTTCAAATTTTTTAAATTTTGTTTTATTCATTAATTTTTGATTTATATCATATCCTACAGCTGGTTCTACCTTTGAAATAAGATACAATATTGGTTTGCCGATCTCTCCTAAACCAGTTACAACGTTTTTTTTAATCAAACTAGAAGACTTTGTTTCACTCCTAAATTAATCGTTAGTTTGCCATGAACTTTTGTCAAAGAGATTAATACTTCATCAATTAGAAATAGGGATATATTATATAAAAAATCATTTAATGAGAAATGTCAAGCGAAAAACATCTTGGACTTGATGATCCCAAACACACGTTTGTGATAGCAGAGGCTGGTTCAAATTGGAAATGTGGAACGTATGAAGAAGATCTTAAACAGGCAAAACAATTGATTATGGTAGCGGCAAAAGCTGGCGCAGATGCTGTAAAATTTCAAACATACAAACCAGAGACGACATATGTTCTAAATGCTGGAGAAAGCAACTATCTTTCTGAATATGGTTTTAGAAAAGATATCAATAGTATTTTTGAGCATTTATCGATGCCATATAAGATGATTCCTGAACTTGCAGATTATGCAAAACAAAAAAATATAATTTTCATGTCAACGCCATTTTCTATATCTGATGCAAAAGAAATTGATCCATATGTCCAAATTCACAAAATAGCCTCATTTGAAATAAATCACATAAGACTAATTGAATTTCTAGCCTCAACAAAAAAGGCTATTTTGATTTCCACAGGAGCAAGCACCTATGATGAAATTGACTTTGTGGTAGATCTTGTAAGAAAGAATGGAAGTAATAATCTCGCATTATTACAATGTACATCAAAATATCCTTGTCCTATTAAAGCACTTAACATATCAGTTATACCAGAAATGAAATTACGATACAAAGTACCAATTGGTTTTTCGGATCATAGTACGGATCCAGTTATTGCTCCTGTTTTAGCTGTTGGATTTGGTGCTACTATTATAGAAAAACACTTCACTTTAGATAGGAAACTTCCTGGTCCAGATCATCCTTTTTCTTTAATTCCAAGCGAATTAGAATTAATGATTAGATCAATAAGAAATGCGGAACAGGCTAAAGGCAGTGGTAGAAAAGAAATTCTTAAAGAAGAAACAGAACTACGACAGTTTGCAACACGTTCTATTCAGGCAATAAGAGATATCAAAGAAGGAGAAATTTTGCAAGAGGGAATTAACTTTGATGTTCTTAGACCAGGAAATAGAATTAGAGGAAAAGAACCGAGATTTCTTAATGATGTTAATGGGAAAAGAGCTGTAAAAGACATCAAGAAGGGGGACGGTATTACAGAGTACCTGTAAAAAAGTACCAGATTCTATGAAAATAGGTTTACGAGTTTTATTATCTTATCTATATCAGAATCAGTCAAATTCGAATGAATTGGTATAGAGACTAGCTTTTTAGCGGCAGCTTCGGTTACAGGAAGTTTTGTTCTTTCCTTATAGAAGGTCATGGTATGTATTGGTATGTAA
>JBOGRE010000272.1:0-4640 GCA_050749345.1 Nitrosarchaeum sp.
AGTTTATTTTCAATTAACCATGAAAAATTAGTTGGTTTTTTAGTAATTTTACCATGAACTTTTCTCCAAATGTTTCCAGGTTTACTCATGATGATTAATGTATTTTCTATATTTTTAGTATTACGAAAAATAGATGCACCTTATATGGGAAAATCATGTATAGTTATATGAAATGAATAAAGAGGCAATTCTTTATGAAAAATTACCTAACAAAAAAGTTCGTTGTACTGCTTGCGCAAGATATTGTGAGATGGCTGATGGACAAATTGGATTATGTGGAATACGGGGTAATGAAAATGGAAAGTTAGACCTCTTTGTATATGGTAAAGTAATAGCAGGACATGTTGATCCAATAGAAAAAAAACCAGTCATTCATTACAATCCTGGATCTAAGGTATTTTCTATTGCCACAACTGGATGTAATTGGCTTTGTAAATATTGTCAAAATTACGATATCAGTCAAAGAAGAAAGATTGAGGGTACAGATATGACTCCTGAACAAGTAGTACAAACGGCATTAGATAATGGTGCAGATGGAATTGCATACACATACAATGAACCATCCATATTCATTGAATTTGCAAGAGATTGTGGAGTAAGAGCGCATCAAAAAAATCTTTACAACATATTTGTCTCGAATGGATATGATACTCCAGAATCAGTAAAAATGATGGGAGAATTTTTAGATTCTATAACAGTTGATTTCAAAGGAAATGCAGAACCAAATTTCACAAGAAAATTCATAGGAATTCCTGATTCTCAACCTATTTTTGATACATTGTTAGAAATTCGTGATAAAACAAAAATTCATGTAGAGATAACAGATCTTATCATTCCACAAGTTGGAGATAGTTTAGAATATGCAGAAAAATTATGTAAATTTATTTATGATCAATTTGGTCCAGAGATACCTATTCATTTTTTACGTTTTCACCCAGATTATAAAATGATGGAATTTAATTCTACACCTGTTAGAACTTTGGAAAAGCATCATGAAATTGCAAAAAAAATTGGACTAGAGTATGCATGTATTGGAAATGTGCCAGGTCATCCTCTAGAACATACTTACTGTCCTAAATGTAACAATATTGTAATTAAGAGATATGGTTTTGATATTGAAGATTGGAATCTTGATGAGAAAAATAAATGCAAGTTTTGTGGAAATCAGATTCCAATTATTGGGAAGTTATCAAAAAATTATAAAAAAAATAGATTTCATTTTGTTCGTTGAATAGCTATTGCTCGTACTGGAGAACCGGTTGCATCTTTAAGTTTTAAGGGTAAAATTACAAAATCAAATCGTTTTGAAGATATTTTATTCAAATTTGACAGATTTTCAACAATTAAGATATTATTTTTTGCAAGTATTTTATGAACACTGAAATTTTTATCTTTTCCCAAATCTATGCTAGGTGAGTCAATTCCAACTAAATTGGTCTCTTTTGATACAAGATATGTAGCGGCTGATTTAGATAATCCAGGATTATTAATAAAATAAAAATCAGTATTAAGATTTTTTTGCCATTCAGTATAAAAGATTATTGATGCATGTTTTGGGATATTACCATTTTTTCTTTCAAATAAAATCAAGTCATTTTTAGTAATTGCTTGATTTTTTCCTTTTTTTCTTTTTATCAAGATAGCATTCCCTAGTAATCTATCAAGAGGTATTTGGTGTATTTTTGCTCCATTTTTTACAAAATGATATGGTGCATCAAGATGGGTTCCAGTGTGAGAACTGAGAAATAATATTTCAAGATTATATCCGTCTTCTTTCAGTGTTGACCAAAGAATGAATTGTGGTTTTGGAGAACCAGGAAAAATAGGAATAGATTGTGATATTGTCAATGTAAGATCCAGTGGTTTCATATCAATGAATTCTGATAGTGATTAATCAGTTTTTGAGATTCATGAAAGGTTAAATAGTGTTTTATGAAAATCTGCAATGTGCCTACAGCGTATGTTTTATTGAATTCTGATCTAGGATCTGATGAGTCAATAATAGCTGATATCAAACGTATTCTTTCAAGCGAGGAAATGGATTATGAGGTTCAAGGAGTTTATGGAGTATATGATATAGTCTTAAAATTATCATCTAAAGATGCTGAAAAATTACGGACAATTATCACAAATAAAATCAGAAAGATTGGCAAAATACAATCAACTTTAACAATGATGGTAATAGAAGAACAGGAAAATTTATAAATTTTTTATTGCATCAATAACTCGAAGTATTTCAGATTCAGTATTAAAAAAATGTGGAGATGCTCGTACAATTTTTTGTTCTAGAATTTCTCTTACAGCTAATACAATATTTTGTTTTTCTAATTTTTCCACGATTGTCTGTGGATCATAACCATCAATACTGAAAGAAACTATACTAGTTCTTTCTTGAGGGAATTCCGATCCATAGAGAATAATATTTTTTATTTTAGATAGTTCTTCTCTTAAAAGGGTTGAAAGATAGAGATTTTTTTTACGTATATTTTCCATACCAAATTTAAGAAGATAGTTTACGGATGATTCTAAACCTACCATTCCAACATAATTACGAAATCCTGTTTGGAATTTATCAGGAATATCTTTGAATGCTAGATTTGTATTATTATATATCATTGCTGATTCTCCTCCAATCGTCATAGGTTCTAGTAATTCATGTGATTCTTTGTTGCAATAAAATAATCCTGTTCCCATAGGTCCACATAACCACTTAGAACCGTTAAAAGACATAAAATTACATTTGATCTTTGTTACATCAAAATTATCTATACAGCCAACAGTCTGTGCACTATCAATAAAAAAAGAAGTATTATTCTCAAGCATGTTTCCAATTTTTTCGACGGGTAATATTGAACCAGTATTGTATAATGCATGACTAATGACTACTAGTTTTGTATTATTATCAAGAAGTGCTTTGAGTTCATCAAAATTAAAAAATCCATTTTCATCTATAGATAAATTTTTGATTTTGGTTTTATTTTGTAATCTAATCCAAGGATAGAAATTTGCATGATGCTCATGCGATAATCCACGGATTATAAGATTAGAATTTTGTTCAAATGAGAGGCCATTTGCTACTATGTTTATTCCATCTGTAGTACTTTGAGTCAAGATAATTTCTTCTGGTTGACAATTGATAATTTTTGCAATAATTTTTCTGGTATTTCGTAATTTTTCAATAACAAATGGTTCGGAAGCTATTGAATCAGGTCCTAATGAATTATAGGAAATTAGGAAATCTCTCATTGCCTCAATACTTTGTGAAGGCATTAAAGAAACAGAAGCATTATTTAGATAAATTTTGCCAGAATTGGGAAAATCTTCTGAGATATCTTTTGAAGTTAAATTCATTATTATGTCTGTTAGATACTAAAGTAGTGTTGGATAAAAATCCTGAACAGATTTTAGATAGTGATTTAATATATGTGGGAAATGAATTTTCAAACAAAAATCCAAACATAATTTTATGTTCTGAATCTTTTCTTAAAGCTGAATTTCTAAATGAGTTAATTGATTCTATTAGCTATCCAGTGATTTTTTTAGATTTTGATTTACTTTATAGTGGTTATATCGTTTCAGAAATGATTAAAAAAAATGATAAAGTACAGATTTATCGTCCAAGTAAGGAAGATTGGAAAAAAATTATATCTGAAATAGCAAAAAAAATATCAAATGAAAAATTCTTGGTTGTGGTTGATTCATTTAATGGTTTTTACAACATATTTGATGAGAAAGAATCTGTGAGATTCATTAATGCATCATTAATGTTACTTTCATCTATTGGAAGAGATAGTGGTTCTTCAGTTATAATTACTGCTTTGGCACGAAAAAATGATAATGATGAATGGATTCTTTCTCCAGGAGGTAGGCACGTTATTGATTCAAAAAAATCTGGAATATATTATCTTACAAGAATTGATAATAGTTTGATACTTAGTTCATTAAGTCAAGTTGGAACTACTGAAAAAATATTCAAAATCGATCATTCTAATTTTTGAAGTATTTTGAAAAAGCGATCAAAATTTTAAACAGTGTTATAAAATTTGAAACGCCGTTATAATTCATATTTTTTAGGCAAATTATATTAAGATCAAAAGATAAGAAAATTTTGTTATGCCAGTAGGAATTATTCCAGACATCAGCGAACAAATGTGTATTGGATGCGCACTATGTGTAGAAATCTGTACAACATTAGGACCAGATGTACTTAGAGTAAAACCAGTCGAAGGCTGGAAGAGAGGTAAGGCATTTGTCTTCTACCCAGAAAGATGTATCTCTGATGGAGCATGCATCGGTGTTTGCCCAACAAAGGCAATATTTTGGATGAGACCAATGGACTTTACTGTTGGACAACCAGTTCCACTCTACAAGAACTCAGTCTTCGTCAAAGGTTGGACCGAATTAATCGATTAGATTAGGTCATCATTTTTAATTTCTTTTTATTATTTTAGATTTTAATGCCTACTATATTTTGTCTCAGAAATATTTAGTTTCTGGAAAAACCAAATTTGGAAGCCCATCTGACATTTTGATTTTTTGTGGGCTTTGATAAATTATCTAACATCTTGTATGTAATTGTAAATCCATTACCTACCATTGTAGCATCTTTATCATATTCATTCTTGTTAGGCACCAATTCA
>JBOGRE010000273.1:0-4333 GCA_050749345.1 Nitrosarchaeum sp.
TTCAAATTCTGTATTATTTGAATTAGTGATTTTTGATTTTTTTCTTCCTGTTCTTTCATATTCCTCGTTTTTTAATTCCGAGAATTCTTTAAAGTAAGATTTCCCTTCTGCTACTTCAAATTCTAATTCTTCAGACTCTGATTTTCTAATATCATGTCTTGTTTTTTTATCCAATTTATTATAGACATCATCTATCTTTTTGTCAAGATCTATAATGTAGGTTGCCCATGGTTTAATATCGTAATTATGATTTTGAAATGCTAAATTAGAAAATTGTTTCTCTAATGGTGGAGACGCTCCACGTATTAATGTGACTTTGTTTTCTATAGCTAATTTGTCTATAATAGATAGAATTTCTGAGAGGATTTCGTTTTGATTAGATTCTGTGTGTATTATGGGACCATAAAACCAAGTAAGAACTGAACTCAAGTTTATTTTCGAACCAATCTTTTTTGCAAAAATATTTTCATTCCTCAAAGCATTGGAATGTATAATTGCAGCGAGTTGCCCAACAATTTCATCTTTTGAGTTTTTTACTGAAATAAAGAATGGTTTGGAGCCAAGGTTTTTTTGATATAATTTAATCCAATTAAAAGACTGATAGAGAGTAGAGGCTTTGTTCTGTAGTAGTCCTGTATTCCACCGATCTTCATCAACTTCTTCGTAAATTTCAACATTATAGTTCATACTATGTTTTACCGTTATAATATCAAAAGTTATAGAAAGTTATAATAAGATTTGTCAAGTTCTCGATATACGAGTTTCTTTTTATTCAATCATTATATAAATTGGAGATAATGTATGTCAGAAAGTGGAAATAATATATGAAATTATGCGTGTTCCCGAATGATCCAATTTATACATATTATGAGAAAGGTGAAATCAAAGAAAGGTACTTTAATCCATGTAACATTTTTGATGAATTACACATAATTTCCTTGACTGACAAAGATGTAGAGGAATCAAAAGTTCAAGCAATTGCTGGAAAAGCAAAATTAAAGATACATGGTGTTGGAAAAATCAATGTTTCCAATTGTAAACAAAACGTAAAAAGAATAAAGGAATTGGTACAAACAATAAATCCTGATATCATACGATCTTATAATGCGCTTGTTGAAGGATGGCTTGCATCAATATGTTCTAGTGAATTAAACATACCGCTTTTTGTATCGTTACACACACAATATGACTATAGAAGGAGATTTTATAAAAAAACTAATTTAAAAAAATACCTAGCACTAAAGTACACTGAAAAATTCATTGAGCCTTTTGTTTTGAAAAAAGCTGATAAAATTACAATCATATACAAGATAATTGAACCATATGTTATTAAGCATGGTGGAAAAAAACCAGAACTTCTTTACAATAGAATAGATTATGAAAGATTTTCTAATGCAGCACAAATAGAATCATTACAAAAACCTATGATCATTTCTGTGGGCAGTTTGATTAAAGAAAAATATCATCAATGTATAATTGAGGCTATGAAACAGATAGATGCACACTGTCTCATTATTGGAAATGGCTATCTTTATGATGAATTAATAAATTTGATAAAAAAAACCAATCAAGAAAACAAAATAACAATAATGAAATCAGTTCCAAATCATGAAATACCGCGTTATTATAAATCTGCTCAAGTTTTTGCTCTTGCATATGATCCAGAGCTTGAGGGACTACCAATACCAGTCATGGAGGCCATGGCTGCTGGATTACCAGTAATAATACCATACCCAAAAGGAAAATATTCTGAGGGGTTAGAAGAAATAGCACTATTTTCAGAAAGAAATCCTTCGTCTTTTGCTCAAAACATAAACAAAGTGTTATACGATCCAATCTTGCACAAAGAATTATCTTTAAAATCACTTAGCAAAGCCAAAGATTTTGATAGTTCAATAATTGAAAAAAGAGAAGCAGAGATTTATGCAGAATTGGTAGCTAAATGAGCTGCTATGAATTCTGTTTAAAACTACATAATAACAGAAATATGACACATTTTCAAAAAATTGATGTCAAAATATACGTTTGATAGAGTCTTCAAAGGAGAGTTGTTCGTAGTTTTCTGTCCAGCTTATTGCCTGAAGAGCAAACATTGATCCCCAGGAGTTTATTCTGTTTCTTTTTTGCCATCCAAATAGCGTTTTGTAAAGTTCTTCATGAAATCCTCCGTCAATTTTATTGTCTTGATCATTTGCTTGTAAAGATAATAAAAAGGAGTATAGTTTTTGAATCTGATGCTTGTAAAGTGTGTTGTTATTCAGCTTATCCAATAGAATCATCAATCTAATTAGTTGAGCAGTTGCATAACTTGATTTGGATCTGTATCTTGAACCAAACCAAAGTTCTATACTTCCATCATCTTCAATTTTTTGTGAAGACCACAATAACGCATTTTTGCATGCTTCAAGATAATTATTATCATGAGTCAATGTAAATGCATAAAGTAATCCTTCTAATGCGTAGCACTGCGTGTGTAAATTAACTACATTATCACTTCTATGCAAATGTATACTTCCATCTTCGTTTTGAAAGTTTACGTAGCTGTTGCAAATTTTAATTGCTTTTTCCAAGAGCGTGTTATCTTTTGTTACTTGATACAATGATAGAAGTGGTACTGCGACTTTGATATGTAAACAACCTTTCTGTTTATACCACAAATCACTACTTTCTATGAATTTATTTTCATCCAAATTTTTGAGTGGTTTTATGGATCCATCTTCATCTAACGCCTCCTCTATTAACCAAGCAATCATTTTTTTTCCATAATCAAGATATTTTTTATCGTCAGAAAGCAAGTAGAAATCTATCAAAGCTTTTGCACAAATAGCTGTATCAAACGCAAATACGTTTTTCGATCGTGGTTTGCCACCATCTAATCCTTGTATGATTCCCCCATATTTTTCATAAATTTGAATAAGCCAATCTGCAGAATGTTTTGCAAGATCAAGATATTTCTTGTCTCTTTCTAGTTCGTATAGGAATCTTAAAGCGCTGACGTAGTATCCAGTGATTTCAGGATACAAAAATCCATACTCCTTGTTTTTAGTATCATAAAAGGAATGTACTGCTCCATAGTTTTCGTCTTTGATATCGTCAATAACCAGTCCTGACGATGTTAACCATTTTTTGGCCTTTTCAAACGAGTTTGACAATATTAGCATAAGATTTTAGTTGCTGTTTAAAAGTCTAAACTCATGAGAGTTCTATTCATGGTTTTTCACTTTCCGCCTATAAGTGGAGGTGGTTCAGTAGTTCCTTCCAGCATAGCAAACACGCTTGCCGAGCTTGGCCATGAAGTGACTGTGCTCACCCCCGATCTTAAATGGACTGGTAAACGATATGAGCCTACGATCAATCCTGGTGTGAAAATTATTCGAGTTAAAACTCTTGGAAGGTCTAACCTAAAACTAGCCGCACGACTCTGTAAATTTAATTTAAAAAGAGTAGGCATTAGTCTTGGCAAAGAAAAAAAATTTGATTTCATATTTACTATATTTCATCCATTTCATCTGGTACCAAATGCAGCAGTTTCATGTGGTAAAAAGCTTGGAATACCTATCATCACAAAGGTGGACGATGCCGTTTATGAAAAATCTTTTGTTTTAAAATCAATTCAACGAAAAATTGAAAAAATTCTTAATGCGAAGTCACTTCATAATTCTACAAAAATATTGGTATCAAATGATGGCACACGAAACGTTGTCAATAACATTTACAAAATTCCAAAAGAAAAAATCTCAGTAATCCCAAATGGTATAGATGTCTCGTTTTTTGAAACTAAGGATGTTGATAAAAAACAACAAGTTGTATTTGTTGGTGCCATGTACTATCACCGTGGCTTGGACATTTTATTAGAAGCTGCTACTGGAATCGTGAAAATTTTACCTGATACAAAATTCATTTTATTTGGTGAAGGGCCAGAAATGAGTAGACTGCAAAATGAAGTGATTAAAAAGAATCTTTCTAAAAACGTGGAATTTAAAGGATGGATACCACGCATAGAGATTCCAGAATATCTATCTGAAAGTCTCATCGGAGTTGGTCCTCTGAGATCAACTGATGTGACAAAAAATGCGTTACCAATTAAGATATTGGAATACATGGCGTCATCGTTGCCAATCATAGTAGCCGAAGGAACTCTCCAGAAAGAGGTTCTTGTAGATGGGCATAATGGGTATTTTATAAAAAATTCAGAGGATCTTGCACAAAAAATCATTTTCCTTCTTAAAGATGATAAACTCAGAGAAATGATGGGAAAACGATCAAAAGAGATGGTAGAAGGATTTGATTGGAAAAAGGTGGTTAGTCTAATTTTAAATGAATACCAAAGACT
>JBOGRE010000274.1:0-1947 GCA_050749345.1 Nitrosarchaeum sp.
TCATTACCCTGTAGTTGGATTTAGCTACGACTCTAATACTGTTGGTGCACATCTGAACAAATATGTAAAACGTGCGCTTTGTGCCGGCCAAATAATTGCCAAAAAAAATGGTCATAATCTGACTATATTTATTGAAGATTTTAAATTCTCAAGCCCCAACACCAAGATCCGCCTTATTGGACATTCTTTAGGATCTCAGGTGATTCTTAGTACCGTGGAAAATCTCGCAAAAAAAAATCACAATGGAATAATTGAGAGCGTGCATTTTTTTGGAGCATCCATTACTAGTGATGTTCCATCATCAAAAAAATATGGACCTTTACTAGATAAAATAATTAGAGGAAAAATTGTAAATTATTTTAGTCCCACTGACGAGGTCTTAAGCTGGGCAAATAAAGAGAAATTCGTTAAAGGTCCACTTGGACTATATGGTTCTACTGGAAAAACCATATCCAAATATCATCAAAAATCAGTTAGCCCAAAAAACCACCGATTTGCAAGCTATGCTTCTGTGCTTGTATCGTTTCCATAGATTTTACTATCTCGTGTGATTGATTCGTCATTCTTTTATATTACATCCAAAATTTATGAATTATTACAACCAGAGACGATATAATTGCAATACAGAAAAATAATCTTATACCACTTGAATGTGATTGATAAAAAAACAGATGAATCTGAACTATCTGAATACGATTGCTGATTAAATATCTGCATGCAGAATGTAAATTCTGCAAAAGTAATCTTTATTGATGATTATCCTTACTTTATCTCATTGGCACAAACGCAAGAAAATTCAAAGATTGAACAAATTGCAGAGATACTTGGAATACTAAATGAGACTCATAGGGGAAAGGAATGGCTCTTAGAGCAATTAAAAAAACACAAAATTTCAATTAAATCTAGCGGAAATTCGTATGACTTGCTAAAAGAATGTCCTACAAATTTTACTTTGCAAATGCTTCGTTCTCTTCACGGTGAAGACATTGAAGGATTTGAAGATATTAGAACTCTGACTAAAACTTTTCATTGGTTTTTCATCGATATTGTGGCTGCATCAAACCCAAAGATTCCTACCAAAAACCAGGTCAAGAAAATCATTGTACTAAACGAGTTAATCTCAAGAACAGAGACATTTCAAAAAAGAATTCCTGAATCAACTGTAATTTTGCCAACTGGTGATGGCATGGCAATAGGTTTTGCAGACAGTCCGGAAAAACCAATTCGATTAGCAATTGAGCTACACAGCGGAATTAACCGTTACAACAAGACGCAAAAAGGTGACGATATTTTGCTAGTCCGAATTGGTATTGATATGGGTCCAGTCTATGTCATAAAGGATCTAAATGACATGGATAACGTTTGGGGTCCGGGTATCATTTTGACAAGAAGAGTGATGGACTTGGCAGGGGACATGAATATTTTTTCATCATCAAGAATTGCAGATGACGTACTAAAACTTTCAGGAGAATACAAAAAGATAGTTCATCCAATAGGGGATTACAGCATAAAGCACGGTGAGGAATTGCAAATTTACAACATCTATGGAGACGGGTTTGGAAACAGAATTGCTCCAAAGATAAAAAAAGTCAAAAAATTATCCCTTGATGAATCATTAAAGCCATCAAATAATTTCAAGTTTGAAGCAGTAGAAATTCTGCTGGATATACTTGATGTAAAAACAATGCTTACACGCCATACATGGGTTTGGACTTTGCTAAATATCTCAAAAGAGGCAAAGAACCAAATTTTTTATTCCGTTGATGGTGATACTCCAAGAGAATTCTCTGCCATGAATGTAAATATTTCAGATGACAGAGGAAGAGAATTAGAGATTATGAGCTTGAATGTAAACAAGCCGTACCACAAAGAATTTTTTGCAAAAATAAATCCAATAGAACCAAAAAAATCAAGAACAATAAAAATGAGATATGATTGGGAGGAACC
>JBOGRE010000275.1:0-3878 GCA_050749345.1 Nitrosarchaeum sp.
ACCAAAAACAGAGATTTTTGAATTAATTGATCAGATCATCAAAGAGATTAGTAAAGATTCAGAATTTAATAAAAAAGATGTAATTTTAAAATTAGATGAAATCAAAGAAAAATTAAAAATTTAGTCATTTTGATCTTATTTTATCATGAATTTGTGCAAGAATTAATTCTGCCTTGTCTTTGTTTTCATATGTATCAGCAGTCTCATCCATAATAGAATCAATTTCATAGCTTTTATCCACCAGAATATTTGCAACGTGATCATCCAGTGTGCCATTTCCAATAAGATAATATGCAAAAACAGTGTTCTTTTGGCCGATTCTATGCAATCTATCTTCTGCCTGTCTATGAATTGCAGGACTCCAATCCAGTTCTGCAAAAATTACGTATTTGGCTCGAGTCAGATTAATTCCTACGTTTCCAGCTCTTAGACCAGCTATCATTAATTTTGATTCTCCTCTTTGGAATTTGTCGATTTGTTCTTGACGCGTTTTATCAGTTTGACCGCCAATAATAGAAACAGGTGAAAATTCTTCAAGACTCTTATGCAGTAATTTGTGAATTACTTTGTGATGACAAAATACCACCACACTTTCTTCTATTTCCATAATATTTTTAACAAAATTAATTATGTGTGGTAATTTTGCAACACCAGCAATTTGTCTTTCGCTTTGAATTGCTCTTTGATATGAAGCAGATTTGTCAAAAGCAGTTTCGGCATCTTTTTGTTCTTCTTCTAATTTAGTCCATATTTTTCCTAGTTCATCAAAGTAATAATCAGTATCAGCATCAATCACCTCTTTGTAGCGAACTTTATCTTTTAATTCCTTGAGAACATCAGATTTTTTTCGTCTTAGCATGACATGTTTTTGTAATTCATTTCTAAGTGATGATCTTTTATTTTCAAGTACAATTGCTTTGCCTTTTTCATTAACATAACAAAAGTACTCACAGAATTCCTTAAAACTACCAAGCAGTCCAGGTCTTAGGATATCAACGATTGGCCAAATTTCAGAACCTCTATTGAAAATAGGAGTACCTGAAAGACCGATCCTGTATGAAATAGATGGTAATGCAGCTAGTTTTTTAACAGCTTTATATTTTTGCGTTGTCTTTGATCTTAGGTTATGAACCTCATCACATACTATAGTGCGAATGTTAAGTTTTGACAAGTCAGAGAGACGTTTGTAAAGTAATTCATAATTTATTATGTAAAAATCAGTTACAGGAAGTTCATGTGATTTTCCAGTTCGTATAATAGTTGACGATGGAGATTCAGATTCAATTATTCTTCCATTCCTGCTTTTTTTCTTCATAAATTTGGAAATTTCTCGTTCCCAATTATTTAGTGTCACTAACGGTGCTACAACTAGTACGGGAAAAGTTTGTTTTTCAGTAGCAACATAAGATAAAGTTTGTACAGTTTTACCCAATCCCATTTCATCTGCAAGTAATGCATTGCCAGATGACTTTAACAAGAAATCCAATCCTTCTTTTTGAAAATTCAATAATTTTCCTCTAAATTGTTCTCCTGCTTTTGCACGATTTAGATTATATTTTATTGGTGGATGGGCAGGTTTTGGAGTATATGTTTTTACAATTTTTCTTTGCCATGCAGATTTAGATAGAATTTCAAGCGGGTATCTATCCATGATTAATTTGATCTGTTTTACACTTTCAATACTATCTGGAATTATTACCTCGTCAGTATTTTCTCCATACCATGCTTCAGGCACAAGCCTTGAGATCATACTTACTGCGCGTTGACCTGTAACCTTCCAACTCCAAATTTTTGAGTATTTGTCCAAAACATACTCTAATGTTCCAAAGTTTTCCATGGATGTCGCCATAATTTGTCAATAGAAAGTTTTTTTGCCTTATGAATCTTGATGTTTCTTACGATCTGACGGCTGATCTACAATAGTTAAAATATGAATGAATGATTAGAAATAGGCACTAAAATTTCAAGTGGGATATAACATGTTCTGAGTCAATGATGTTTATCCATAGGATGTGGTTTTGTGCTTTCATCGTGGCAATCACAGTGACAGAGATGAGTCTCATGGTTGTTTACACAGTCAATGCATTCGTAATGTTTTCGGAATTCACACGCAGCACAAATCATACTAGTAGTAAAATGAAGATAGATTTGTATTTTTTCTATTTTAATTGCAGTTAGTACTCCACTTCGCTTCTTTGAAGTAGTTTATCAGTGAGATCCACATACCCATGGGGATCAAGTTCTTTGGCAAATCCCTTATCGATGTTTATTAGATAAATTGAATGCAAATGAGCATTTAAGATATCGCTGTATGATATTGGAGGGTTTTTGTAATATCGATCACATAGATCCTTGATTTTTTTTACGTCTGATTCATTTCTTGCGTTTGGTGGAATAAGAAAGGTTTTTGGAATTGGAATAAGTCCTATCACAGGAGTTGCCAAAGAAAATTTTGAGCAGTGTTGACTATACCTAGCAATTTTACTCATGATTCGTGCAGTGAAATAATTAATAGTGTCCATAGCATGATCAGGAGGAGTAAAACCAGTTTCAATTTCAATAATTGTAGTTCCATCTCCTTTTTTTGCAAAAATATCACACACTAAAATATCAGAAATTTGTTTTTCCACTTCGACTGAATGACCGCGGGCAATCAGATTAGATGCACATATCAGCTCTAAAACAGAGTGGTTAATTTTAACAAGATTTTTTTGATACATTTCTATTAGTTGTTGACGTACATAGTTGAGTTTTGGTGAATCATTTTCTTTCAGATTTTTAGATAGTTTATCAGTCACTTCATAAACATCGTTACGGAATTTTTCTAAATCCATATATTCATAATTGCTTTGCTGTTGGTGTTTAAGAACGTGATAGGGTTTTAGAACTTGACAAATCTATTGGAAAAAGACTTGCTAATAACCAAAATAGACATAATCGAACCAATCAGAATCAAAAGAGCAATAGAACCAAATTCAGGTATGACATGCGTTCCAATAATTTCAAAAGTAGCCTCATTAGAAACAGGGTAAGATAATTTAATTTGTCTAGAATCAGAATCAGTTTCCAATTCTTGATATTCTACCATTTTACCATTAGACATCACAATAAAAACAGAATCATTACCAGTGGAAGACTTTGAATCTAAAATATATCTTGGAATATCAAATACGATTGAGTCAATATCATGTCCTCTAATATTAAGAGTAAATGTTTTAGTATCTGAATTCAATGTACCGGTAGTATTTGTGACTAGACCTTTTGTTACTTTAAATGGAATACAATAGATGCGACCGTTGTTTGTCAGGACAGAAATTTCGTCAAACGTACATTTATCAACACTGTCAATAAAAGAGGAAACCAAAGTAAATTTTGTTTTAAATTGTCTAGTTTCAGCACCACTTTGAACTTTTAAAATATAATCACCGTTTTGTGTCCAGAGAGGACTTTTAGTGTTTAGCTCAAAAGAAAAATTCCCATCAATATCAGTGGAAAGTTGTTGTATAGTTACAACATTCCCAATAGGATTAGTCACGATAACTGAGATTGGTGAAATACTGTTTTGTGGTTTCAAGTATCCATTTACATGGATAGTGGAGTAGTGATCATAAATTTGTGAGTCAGTCCAGACAGTTAATGGAAACATTTCTTTGTAAAGATCAATTTCATAAGAGGGAATTTGAATACAACTGGCACAGTTTATTTCTGGTTCTGCATATGACATACCAGATAAAGACAAAAAAACAAGAGATAAGAATAAGACAGTTAAAACAGAGAAATACACATCATTTCGGTAAAAACATAATATTTATAGATTTTTGAGAAAAGATACTTTTCATCTAAAACGAAACTATACTAAAAAATATAGAGATAGATAA
>JBOGRE010000276.1:0-4200 GCA_050749345.1 Nitrosarchaeum sp.
TCCAGTGGTGTAGACCGGTCAAGCATACTGCCCTTTCAAGGCAGTGATCCCGGGTTCAAAATCTAACGATGAAAATCCCGGCTGGAGCACCAAGATTTAATTACTAATGAGAAAGTTTTTTGATTAGACATATATCTTGGACAGGAAAAATATTGAAATTAATCCTTTACTTGAAACATATGGCAAGTATATAGATAAAATCAACCATGCATTAGATAGAGAATTGTCGCTTTATTCAGAATCAGAATTCATTGAACCATTAAAATATTCATTAGATGGAGGAAAACGAATTAGACCAATCATCTTAGTTTTGGCTGCTGAAAGTATAGGAAAAATTGACGACAATACATTAGCCGCATCGTGTGCTATGGAATTTTTACATATGGAGTCGATCATACATGACGACATTATAGATAATGAAATAATGAGAAGACAAAAAGAACCATTCCACATTAAATATGGATACAATACAAGTGTACTAACAGGAGATTTTGTTTTGGGATTAATTCTTGCAATTTCTTCAAGATTAGACAATGCAAGAGTGACAAAGGATTTGGCAACAACGGCAATGCTAATGAGTGAAGGAGAAATGATAGAGAGCAGATTAGAAACCAGTGAAGACGTTACTTTTGATGATTATCTCAAAGTAATTGAATACAAAACTGCTACCGCATTTGAAGTTGCAGCAAGAATAGGTGCAATTATTGCAAATGGTAGTGAAGAAGAAATAGAGGCATTAACAGAATATGGAAAAAACATAGGAATTGCATATCAAATAAGAGATGATTTGTTAGATTGGAAGAACGAAGATAAATTATTTAATTTGTTGATCAAGAAAAGTTCTGATCCAAGAGATGTTTTCAATAAAATGGAAGAACTGCTAAAAAAATATTCGGACAAAGCTAGAACAAGTTTAAGAAAAATTTCAGATAATGATGCAAAAATGAATTTGGATAATCTTATAAAATATACAACATTTAAGGCATAATACCTAAGCTAAGTGTTGGAGTAGCAAATTCTACAAATTTAATGATTGGATCTGGATAAACACCTAATCCCACCAAGAAAATTATTGAAAATATCATAATTGCAATTACAGATTTTGGTTCTGATACTCTTTTTTCAGTTTCTCCTTCAAAATACATTTTTCTTGTGATCCAACCATAGTAAGCTAATGATAGAGCGCTGTTTAGAACTCCAGCTATTGCAAGCCAAGGTGCCCACCATACAGTTGAACCAGCATCCAATGCACCACCAAATAACATTATTTTACTCCAAAATCCAGCAAGTGGAGGTACGCCAGCTAAAGCAAATAATGAGATTACCAATCCAAGGGATGTAATAGGCATTCGTCTACCAAGTCCTTTGAGTTTATCGATGTTAGTTACTGCGAGTGTGGTTACTATTCCTGTAACTGCTATGAAAGCAGCACCTTTCATTACTGCATGATTCAATATTTGATATAGAGAGCCTTGCAAACCCAGAGGACTGTATGGAAATATTGCAAGTCCAATCAAAATGTAACCAGCATGAGCAATACTAGAATACGCCAACATTCTTGCAAGATTCTTTTGCATTATTGCTGCAATGTTACCAATGGTCATTGTCATCACTGCAATTATAGCAAGAGCTAAAGTCCAATCAAGATTAAGTACGACCATCCCCAGAACAACTATTCTAATTGTTGCTGCAAATCCTGCTTTCTTTGTTCCAGCTGCAAGTAAAGTAGTGATGGTTGGAGGTGCACCTTCATAAGTATCAGGCAACCATTGATGGAAAGGTACTAGTCCCATCTTGAATCCAAATCCTGCAATAAACATTCCAACAGATAGTAACGCTAATGGCAATAATGAAGTATCAAGAGTAGAATATCCCTGAATAACTTCACCAATATTTGTTGAGCCAGTTAATCCATATGATAATGAAATTCCATAAACAATAATTGCAGACGACATTGCTCCAAACAAGAAATATTTTAGTGCAGCTTCATTTGAGCTTGGATTCTTTTTCATAAATCCAACAAGAACGTACGTTGGAATACTCATGAGCTCCCATGCAACAAATAACATCACCAAGTCAGTAGAGTATGCTACTAACACCATACCGATTGTTGAAAGTAGTATTAATGAATAGTAAACAGCAGGATAATTCTTTTTTCGCATATAGTTAAAAGAACCAATTGTAGTGAAGATTGCAACAATTAGCATTGCTATTGCAAAGAATCCGCCAAATGCGTCATCTACAAGTACATCTTTAGAAAATAGAGCAGATGGAAGAACATTATCAGTAATGAATTGATATGCAACATATCCAATTGATGCAATCAATGCAGCAAATGCAATAACTGCATAAAATGAGTTTGAACCTTTGTCTTTTCTGGCAATGCTGATTATAGGTAACAAAATTCCCACTGTGCCAAGAATTGCAATTATCACCAATGGAGTTGAACTGATTTCTAACATCTCATCTATCTCCTATATCAACAATATCAGGACTACAAATAGTAATCCTGCTCCAAATACGAATAGATAAGATTGAGTTATACCAGTTTGAGTTCCTTGAACTACTTTGGCACTCCAGCTAACTGCTTTTTGTAATCCATTATTCATTCCATAATCAATAACAGTCTTTTCAAAGTATCTGAATACTCCTCTTGAAAGCCATAATGGGGCTACAACAAAGCACCAATAGATAACTGCGTTAAGGTAAAATCGGTTTAGAATAAATTTATGAGTAGCATAAAAGAAAATATTTGAATTTACAAATTTAACAGGATCAACCCATCTACCAATATAGAACACATATCCTAACCCAGTTCCAATTCCAAAAGCAGATAATGATGCAGCAAGTGCAACTGGATTAATTCCATCTAAGAATCCAGGTAATATTGAATTTTCAATTTCGTGATGTACAGAATGGATTCCAAATGACGTTTCAAGGTAATTTGTAAATAATTCGTGTAATCCACCTTCAAAAGATAAGCCAATTAGACCAATAGCAATTGTAAGTACTGCAAGAATTCCATATGGTACCCACATAGACAATGATGCTTCATGAATATGATGTCCTTCTTCTTCCATTTTTTGAATGTGTTTACTCTTTGAACCATAAAAGACCAGTCCCAACATTCTAGTTGTATAAAATGCAGTTATTACTGCAGTGAATACAGCAATTGTAAATACAGGAATAGCCCATGGATGTCCGGATGTATAAATTGCACCAAAGATTGAATCCTTACTCCAGAAACCAGTTGTGATAAATGGGGCACCCATTAATCCAAGCCCTGCAGCCCACATAAACGCATAAGTTTTTTTCATATTTTTGCGCAATCCACCCATATCAGTCATGAATCTTGAACCGACAACATGTAGTAATGAACCTGCAGCCATGAACAATGACGCCTTAAACATCGCATGTGAAATCAGATGGAAGAAGCCTGCGGTATATCCATTAACAAATTGTTGTGATAATCCGGCAATACCTAGTACCATCATCATATAACCAATCTGAGAACCTGTAGAGTATGCAAGTACTTTTTTAATTTCAGAATTAACCATACCCTGAAGACCCAATAGAAGTGCGGTGGTAGCACCAACTAGAAGAATTATTTCAAAGAATTGATCTGCTAAAATTCCAGCGGCACTTAAAGCAAAAACTAATGGTGCTAGTCTCATAACTAGGAAAACACCGGCCTTTACCATTGTTGCAGCATGAATCAAAGCAGAAACTGCTGTTGGACCAGTCATTGCCTCTAAGAGCCATTCGTTTAGTGGGAATTGTGCGGATTTACCAACAGCACCACCAAATAATAAAATGAATGCAGGAACCAAGAGACCTTGTGTAGACATTGTTGTTGCCCAAGATGTATCATGCATTAATTCTCTAAATCCAAATGTTCCGGCAAATAAGAATATCAAAAGCATACCTGCAATCATCATAACATCACCAACTTTTGTCATGATGAAAGCTTTCATACCCGCATGAGATGGTGAATAATAATCTAAAAGACCAAGAACAGTCCGTCCTTCAGTGCCAACATGATCTTTCTTTTTATCACGATACCAAAAGCTTATCAATGCATAAGATGCAAGTCCTACACCTTCCCAACCAAAGAATACCTGCAACAAATTATCAGATAAAACAATTAATTGCATTGAGCCAATAAAGAACATCATCCAGAACCAAAATCTTGTGATTGAT
>JBOGRE010000277.1:0-4940 GCA_050749345.1 Nitrosarchaeum sp.
GTTCTATGACAGTCACCATAATCAAAGCAGATGATGAACAAGAACAAAATAATATTACAAAATACAGAAATTCACAAAATTCAGTTAGAGGAAAAGATCTTGTTTCATTAATGGATTTTCACAAATCCATTAAATCACAATTAAAAAATGATGGATATTTTTATGAGATTCAAGCAGGATCGTTCGATACAAAATCAAAATCAAAACAATCAGAATATGAAGGAGATTCGATATACAATGAATATCTTCCAGATAATCATAAAAAAGTAATTGTAGCAAAAGATGCGATTCAGGTTCTTGTAGCTGGAATTGAACAAAGACCTACAGAAGCATATAGTTCTCCAGCTCAATTTCTTCCAAGAGGAAGTAAATATGATGACATATTCAATGATAACCTAAAAGATGACTATAGAATTTTACTTTATCCATATCTTGTCAAAGAATATGCAAAAAAGACATTGAAGTATGGAAAACAAGGTGGACACAAAACAAAAAGATATGCAACATTGTTTTATGTTGGAGTTTACTTTAGAATTCTACATAAAAAAATCCTAGAAACTAAAGGAGATTTTAAAAGTGATGTGAGAAAAATGGAACCTATATTTCGTAGTTTTAAATTGAATTCTAGAATTTTAAAAATTGCAGATGTGGTAGTGACTAAATTTTTAGAAGATACTGTTGTAGATGATGAAATAGAATTAGCAAATACAAAGCATAATTTCTTCTCACAACATGTATGGAATGATTCAATGCTCAGAGTTGTAGATAAAAAAATAAGGCAAGAAGAAGAAGAAATTTTAGCCTTGAAAAAACTTGCAAGCAACTTGTTTTAGATTTTAAAAAAGGTAGAAGTCCAACCAAGTAAAAATTTGCAGGAGGTTTACATTGGTCAGACTACCTACCTAGAATTCCTATAAATCAGTATTATTTAACATGATTTTTCAAATGTTTCCAAATCTAGAATCTTTTTTATATACATTAAAGGGAACAGAATTACTTTGGGATCTAAAGAAAAATGTACAATTTGTAGTGATAAAATATCTTTACACTTCAACCCTATGGAGGAGTGGGGAATTAAGGGTCCACTTTGTGGAAAATGTTATTCAAAAAAGATCGATAAACATTACCCAGGAGATCACATTAGAGTAAATAAAGAAGAATAGAATTAGTCAGATTTTGAATATTTGTTAACATAAAGACAATTCCATGCAAGTGCATCTTCTTTTACATTTTTTTCTTCAAGAAACATAATATCAGTAATTGTTTTTTTTCTTTTTAGTAAAGTCACCTGAAAACTAGAAAATTTTTTGCAATTACATTCTTTGTATAAACACACATCATCATCACCTTCATCATGATCTTCCGCGGCATGTCCACAATCACATACTGCATCCTTTTTTACATCCTTACGGGATTTTTTTGCGTAAATACCTAATCGCAGATATGCTTCACCATCATGTCCTTTCTTGAATCGCTCATAATTTTCTGATTTTTGTAAAACCTTAAAAAATGAGAAATTAGATTCAGGATGTTGAGAATCTGAACCAATTATGAACCAGTATTCATCATTGATCTCAACAAATCTGATCTTTATTGATGAATCTAGCCACCAATGTATTGTGTCACGCCAAATAGATGAAGCCACTTTTCGATCAGTAAATAGAGGTATAACATTCATTCTAAGATCATAATAGCGATATGCAACACCCATAAAATTATCAAACCATTGATTAGGAGATTGGGATGGCAATATAACAAAAATCAGGCTAGAGCGTATTTATCTGATCTGAATTGATGGTAATACCCTTATATTTCGGTTTTATACGTATTACCGTATGGTTTCATATAGAACAAGTATGCAAATTGTCGCAGATCTTCTGACTGCCACTGAACAGTCAGGTCAACAGGGTATCAAAACAACATCACTACTAACAAAGGCAAATTTATCACATTCCAGATTATCAAAATTTTTGGAAAATTTAACAGGTTCGGGATTAGTTAATAAAATAGAATTTGATAATAAAAATACATTTGTAATAACTGAAAAAGGAAGACAATATTTGGAATCTTACGCAAAATTTGCAGGTATTGCCGAATCCTTTGGATTAGAACTTTAAAATTTATTTTTTAGATCTTCTTTTTAGGTTATCTTTTTGTTTTTGCTTTCTTTCCTTATAAGAGCTGTAAATTATAATCACAGACATACCTACAATCGAGGCATAAAAATATGGAATATTGGGGTGTTCTCTAATTTTGCCTGTAGCAGGTTCAATGAATGCTATTACTATTGTAACAATGAGAAAAACCATAATGACTAGGAGATATTTATCCACAACAAGTATGATTTACAAAACCATATATCTTTTTGATTTAACTGTGGAATAATAGAAAAATAATGATTAAGATTCTGGAGTTGATCGGATTTGTGTTGATTGGTGGCACAGTTTATTCTTATTTAGGAATGATTGGAAATGAACTACGTTGGCCAGTATTTTTTGGTTGTGCAGCTGGAACACTAGTAATTATAATTTATCGTAAAAAAATAAGACAAAAAGAAAACAATGCAGTTTAAAACATATTCAAATTTAAGATTTTAGATAATGTAGATCAAATAGTTATCAAACGACAGATCTATAAAGGAGAATTCAAGGTAATAATGAAGGAAGCATGGCAAATGAAATTAAACAATGGTGGAAAGGTTTAGGAAAAGAATTAGAAACAGATATTGAAACCTTTGATAATTAAAAATATTAAAAAATCATACAATTTTGAAAATCATTACAAGATAAGCCTCGGGTGGGCTCTGACCCCACGACCTAACGCTTACGAGGCGTTCGCTCTACCAGGCTGAGCTACCAAGGCACTTTTCGATTATTCCATCAGAGTTAATAAAAAGCCTTTCCGAGTTGGATCAAATGAAGAAAACAATTTCTGGAATTAGAGGGATATTTGGGAATGATTTTAATCTAAAAGATACATTACAGTTTTGTAATAATTTTTCATCTTTAATTGAATCAAAGAAGTGTGTGATAGGTAAAGATACAAGACCATCAGGAACTATGATCAAAGAAACAGCATCTGCAACATTAATGAAAAATGGAATAAATGTATATAATTTAGAAACTGTACCAACCCCAGTAGTTTTTCGTGAATCAAGAAAATATGGAGCAGGATTAGTAATCACTTCATCACATAATCCAATAGAATGGAATGGAATAAAATTCATCATAAACGGAAGAGGCATTAATGAAAAAGAATTACCACGTATCATTGAAAACCAAGAAATTTTAAAATCAAAAATTGGAATTGAAGAACAAATCACATCATCATATCTAGAAGATGCAAAAAAACTCATAGGAAACATAGAAAATCAACCAGAGGTCATTATTGATATAGGAGGGGGAGCTGCAAAGGAATTTGCCCCAAATTTATTAAGACAATTAGGATGTAAAGTGAAAGTAATTAATGAAAATATAAATAATTGTACTAGAGGTCCTGATCCAACTACAGATAATTTATCAGATCTAATTGCTGCAACGTCTAAAAAAGAAATTGGATTTGCTTTTGATTTAGATGGAGATCGTCTGGTAGTTGTAAGAGAAGGAAAAAAACAAACTCCAGATGTAACATTAGGCTTGGGAGTTGCAAAAGCTTTGGAATTGGGATATAAACAATTTGTATTAAGTATAGATACAAGCATTTCAGTTGAAAAATTCATCAAAGAAAAAGGAGGAAGTATTCAGAGATCAAAAGTTGGAGAGGCAAATGTAATAGATTTAATGTTAAAAACAAACGCTCAGGCAGGTGGAGAAGGAAGCAGTGGAGGTTTTATTTTACCAGAATTTAATTATTGCAGAGAAGGAATTCTGACAAGTGGTCTTATATCTTCAATGTTAGGAAATTTAAAGTTTAATGAGATATTAGATTTTATGGAAAGTTATGAACAACAAAGAGAAAAAATTAAAGTGGATTCTGTTTTTCATGATAAGGTCATAAAAGAAGTTTCAAGTAGCTTAGTAAAAGAGTATTCTGAAGTTATCACTCAAGATGGCATTAAAGGAATAATAGATGAAGACAGTTGGGTTTTGATTAGAAAATCAAATACAGAAGACATCATAAGAGTTTCAGCAGAATCAAACAATGTAGATAAATGTAATAAAATTATGAAAAACACATTAGAATTAGTGAAGCAATGTTATGACCATATTAGATGAATCAGCAATAATTAAAATTTTTCAAAAGAAATTAGGAAATAAAAAATTTATTTCAGAAGATGTAGAAGTTTTCAAAATTGGCAAAACGAAAATCGTAGTAAAAGTAGATACATTTGTTCAGAGTACAGACATGCCCCCAAAAATGAGAATGGTGGATGCTGCAAGAAAAAGTATCATAGCTTGCATTAGTGATTTTGCTGCAAAAGGTGTCAAACCTCAATATGGAATAATCTCACTAAATTTACCAAAAATGATTTCGCGTGCAAAAGTCAATGAGATATCAAAAGGGATTATACAGGCTTCCAATGAATTCAACATTAGAATTTTAGGTGGAGATACAAACGAAGGAAAAGAAATTGTAATCAATGTGTCAATATTTGGAACGACAGATAAAATAGTCAAAAGAAGAGGAGCAAAAATAGGAGATGGAATATTTGTAACAGGTCAATTTGGATATACGGCGGCAGGTCTTAAGATATTACTTGCGAAAAAGAAAGGCAAGGATCATTTTGTTAAAAAGACAATCAAATCAGTTGTCAACCCAAATCCAAAATTAGATTTTGGGGTAAGGAATAGAAATTATTTCACATCAGCAATGGATTCTAGTGATGGTCTTTCCACTACATTAAATGAAATGGCAAATCAGAGTAAATGTAAATTTATAATAAATAACATTCCAACTGGAAAAGATCTATTAGAATTTGCTAAATCACACAACATAGATTC
>JBOGRE010000278.1:0-2179 GCA_050749345.1 Nitrosarchaeum sp.
CTAGCATCAAAAATTGAAGTATTAATTAAAAAACTGAAGCCAAATATTGTTTATACACATTTCTGGGGTGATGTTAATCAAGATCATAAAAGACTTTTTGAAGCATCATTAATTGCTTGTAGACCAATAAGTTCGTCATCTATAAAACAACTAATATGTTTTGAGTCACCATCTTCAACTGAGTCAGGAAGTCATCATTTAAGATTTAACCCAAATTATTTTGTTAATATTGAAAAAGTTTTCGCAAAAAAAATACAAGCATTAAAACAATACAAACATGAATTAGGAAGATTTCCACATCCAAGATCAATTGAAGCTATTGATATTAGAGCAGGTTTTTGGGGACAAAGTATAGGAGTAAAAAGAGCTGAAGCTTTCTTCATATTACGACAAATAAAAGAATGAAATGGAGTGTGTTTAGATGACATGGCAAAAATATCTTAAAGGCAAAACAGTATTAATTACTGGTGGTTCTGGCTCAATTGGTAGTCATTTAGTTAAGGCATTAATCAATTCTGATTGTCGTTCTATTCGTGTTTTATCAAATAATGAACATGAGCTATACTTACTTGAAAGAAAATTTGGAAAAGGCATGAAAATGCGATACTTGTTAGGAGATATTAGAGATAAAAATAGGCTAAAAATCGCCGCCAATGACGTAGATATTGTATTTCATGCAGCTGCTCTTAAACATGTCCCGTTATGTGAAACTAATCCATTTGATGCTGTACAAACCAATGTAATAGGCACTCAAAATATGCTTGAAGCCAGTATTTCTGCAAATGTTGAAAAATTTGTTTTTATTAGTACTGATAAGGCTGCAAATCCGATGAGTACCTTAGGGGCAACAAAGCTTCTTGCTGAACGATTGGCAATAGCTGCTATGTCTTATAGAGGTTCCAAAAGAACAAGAATGTATTGTGTCAGATTTGGTAATGTTTTAGGGACTAGAGGTTCAGTGGTTGAATTATTTTTCAATCAAATAAAAAATAAAAAACCAATTACAATCACTGATAAAAAAATGACTAGGTTTACAATGACTCCAACTGATGCAATTAATCTCATATTATCTACAGTTGAATTTGCAAAAGGTGGAGAAGTTTTTGTTCTTAAGATGAATGTAATGAGGGTTATTGATTTAGTTAATGCAATGATTGAATTATACGGAGACGGAGAAAAACAGAAAATTAATGAAATTGGAATAAGGCAAGGAGAAAAAATGCATGAAGAATTAATTACTGATGAAGAATTGAGTAGAGCTCGTGAATTTAATGATGTGTATGTAATTCCTCCATATGGATCAACTAGTTATGATAATTATCCAAAATTGAAAAATAGTTATTCATCAAACTCGGTTACTCCATTAAGTATCAAAGAGATTAAATCAGACATTAAAAAATTTCAATTTGATGAATCAAATGACTTGAGTGATAGATAATTTTATCTATCTAAATTCTTAACAACAAAATTAATTTCATTATCAGTCATTGTTGGGTAAATTGGTAAGCACAAGATTTGTTCTTTAATTAGATTTGCATTTGGAAAATTTTGAGTTTTAAATTGTTTTTTAAGATATGACATCAAATGCAGAGGAGTATATTGAATACTGGTTCCAATTCCTTTTTTATGAAGAAATTTGAATAATTCATTTCTAGACATGGGATAATTTTTTGTGACTTTAATTGTATAAAGATGATATATATGGTTCCTTTTTTCTTTATTGAATGGAATAGATAATCCTTCAATTTGTCGTATAGCTTTGTTGTATTTTTTTGCAATATTAATTCTGTTTCTGTTTATCTTATCGACTCGAGAGAATTGAGACAATCCTAAGGAAGAGCGAATTTCGTCTAATCTGTAGTTATAACCAATTTCTTTAATATCATATTCCCATTTAGCCACAGATTCTCTATCATGAGGGGTGGTACTCATGCCATGAGTTCGTAAATGTTTCATTTTTTCATACAATTTTGGATCATTCGTAGTGATCATGCCACCTTCACCAGTGGTAATAATTTTTGTTGGGTAAAAACTGAAGCAACCAGCATGACCAAATGATCCGCATTTAGTTTTAGTATATGTGGAGCCTAAAGCATGAGCACAATCTTCGACAACCTTAAGATTATATTTTTTTGATAGTGAGAGAATTTCATCCATATCACAGGATTGACCTCCATAG
>JBOGRE010000279.1:0-7090 GCA_050749345.1 Nitrosarchaeum sp.
TTTAGTTATTAATCTCTGTTACTATCGTAGATGAGTTAAATTAAAAATGAGTTGCTTTAGATCATTTTTAAAAAATTAACGCTTATTTGGTTTCCAGATTAAAGATATGACAATAGACGAATTCACTTTACGTTTGTTAAAAATATGATGTATTGGCATGTTATTTGATTATGATTGAAATGTAACATAGATCAATATTTTTGTAGTATAACAAAATATTTTCAAGAACTAAAAAACTAGATAACCGTGTGATTTTTATTTATGTTATAAAAAGTGGATTTGTGAGGTTTCTAATCGCATTACTATTAATTCCATTATTAATTATTCCAGCATTTGCTCAAACAAATTCACAGACTTTATCAACGGAGAAAGGAACGCTGGATGTAAAATTATCATACGATAAAATAATTCCTGGGCAACAGACTAAACTAAATATTGATTTCATAAATCCTCAAACAAAAAAAATTCAAGAGCACATAGATTATACAATTACAGTTTCAAAAGACGGTAAAAATATTTTTGGGCCAATACCGCTGACCCATACTTCAGTAGGTTCAGTAAAAATTCCAATTGAGTTTGTTGACGAAGGAGTTTATTCTGTAGAATTTGAAATTGAAGGAATATTATTCCAACCAATTCCTTCGGAAAAGGTTTCATTTAAGGTTACAGTTGGAGAATCTTATGCACAACCTACATCATCTGTTAAAGATAAGAATGGTGGTGGATGTCTAATTGCTACTGCAGCATTTGGTTCAGAGTTATCTCCACAAATACAACAACTCAGAGAATTAAGAGACAATACAATTCTAAATACAAAATCTGGAATGACATTCATGACAACATTCAATCAATTTTATTATTCATTTTCACCACCAGTTGCAGATTTTGAAAGAGAACATCAAATTTTCAAAGAAGTTGTGAAAATAACACTAACACCAATGTTGACATCATTATCCATACTAAATCATGTCAATATTGATTCAGAGCAAGAAATGCTAGGTTATGGAATTTCTATAGTTTTACTAAATATTGGAATGTATGTAGGGATTCCTGCCTTTGGAATTCTGAAAATATACCAGTTTAAAAGAAAATAGGATTTACAATTGAATTTTCTAGTCAGGTTTTTATTTATGCAAATAATTACCAGAGTCAATGAAGACTAAAGCTATAGGCTCTCTCTTTGTATTATTTGCTATTGTAGCAGGATTAGTTGCAACAACACCAGCTGCATTTGCAGATCATACAGAAGTTACAATTAGTGCAGCGCCAGGATCTAGTTCACCAGGATGTGAAGATACTGCAGATGGATGTTTTGTTCCAAAAGAAGCAACAGTAGATGTTGATGGAAAAGTAATATTTTCTAACACAGATACTGCTGCACATACATTCACAGCAGGTACTGCAACTGGTGGTCCATCTGGAACATTTGATTCCGGTTTATCAATTGCTGGAAGTTCATATGAATGGACACCAACAACCGCAGGTGAAGTTCCATACTTTTGTATGGTTCATCCATGGATGACAGGATTAATTGTAGTACAAGAGGCAGGAACAGGACATGATGACATGACTGATGGAACAGAAGATGAGATGACTGATACAGAAGATGAGATGACTGATACAGAAGGTGCAGCATCTGCAACTGGAATGTTATCTGATGACACAAAAGTTTCAGTTTATACTTCCGCACCAACTTCTGGTGAAAAAATGAAAATCACAGTTGAATTTGAAAACTCAGAACACGTCAATTATGACATCATGGCAACACAAAATGGTGAAGTACTAAATGATGTTGGTATACATCAACATAATGGAGAAGGAGTACATGAAACAGCACCACTTAGTTCATCAGATCCAGTAGAGATTACCGTTACCTTCCAAGGTTATGGAATAAATGATCCAAAAACAGGACCAATTGGTGAAAAAGTAGTATTTTCAAACGTTGTTCCAGAATTTGGAACAATTGCAATGATGATACTAGCTGTTTCAATCATAAGTATTGTCGCTGTAACTGCAAAATTCAAAGTAATTCCAAGATTTTAGGAATAACTTTTTTCTATTTTCTTTTTATTAAAGCAATTATCGCCAAGATTATTGCTGCAGCAGCAATTGATAATCCAAAAATTGCAAAGTCATATGTCGCACCACCATTAACATTAGTCTCTGAACCATCTTTCATGGAGGAAACTTCTCTTTGTAGTGATGAAATTGCGTTTTTGAGTACAGTTACATCTTGATTTGAAGAACTACCAGTTGGAGGAAAGTCTAAAACTGCAGTACTTTCTACATCTTCAACTGGAATTTGTACATTGATCGGAACTCCATTTATGTCTCCTTTCAAATCCATAATATAGGTTCCAGTTTTTGTAGGAATCACAGGTGAAAAATAATATCCTATTTTTGGATCTGAATGGATATCAATTTTCTTAGAAATGCCACCAAATAAGGCAGTAACCTCTACGCTTTTGAATGCGTTTGTAACTCCTTTGTATGAGTCAGGATTATCACCAGGTTCAGTTATTTTAAAAACAAAATCATTTCTGATACCTACGACTGGTGGTTCAAGTCCCCAACCTACCTCAATTTTGTAAGACTCTACTTCGACTGTTGTATGAGCAAAAGCTTGAGATATAAATCCGATAGAAAACAATAGTCCAATAAAACCTAAGGTAACAACTTTCATGACTGTTATTTATGGTGACATGTTATTATCTTTACGTGAATTGGTACAAACTTCGGATTAAATAAAAACTGTTTAAATTGTCAATCACAATCTGAAAAGTAAATGATGAAACTACTAATTATTTTACTGTTCATTTTATCAATAACTATTCCATACGCTTCAGCTCATCCATTTACTGTAGATACTAGTCCAGATTCAACGTTAAATGCGCCTGTGGGAATTACAGAAATTATTGTTCATTTTTCTGAACCAATTGAAATTGATTTTAGTTCTCTTGAGGTACTAGATAGTAATGGAGAACAAATTGATAATAAGGATTCTAAATATTTTGACGGTAAGAATTCTCTAATTGTAACTACATTACCGTTAGAAGAGGGAGTTTATACTGTAACTAGTAAAGTTTTATCAAAAGTTGACGGACATTTAGTTAATAGTGCATTTATTTTTGCAGTAGGTGACGCCAAAATTGATGTTGGATCAAGACACAATCAAAATGTTTCAGAATTAGTATTTTTGCCTGAAGCTGGAGCAAAATTTCCAGGACTTGTTGGTCAAACTATTGTTTTAGGCGTTGTAATTGCTTCGATGGTAATTTGGGAAACTCAAAATAAACAATTAATTAAAAATGAATTAGGTAAACTAGAATATTTTCATCATGGAAAATTCATGACAATTACAGGTATTGGATTAGTACTAATTTTTGTATCAAATATTTTGGTATTAGCAATACAAACCATAAGATTAGAAACTTCGGTTTTTCATGTAATTCAAACTAATTTTGGAAATATGTGGGTGATTAGAATGATAATCACGGTGGTTCTTCTAGGTTTATGGTTTGGAATGGATAGAAAAAAGAATCTTTCTATAAAAAACAAAATTCCAATGTTGATAGCTGCACTTGCAATAATTGGAACTTCAAGTTTGATTGGACATGGTGCAGCTAGTGAAGAGACACCTGCAGTTATTCTAGACTATGTTCATAATTTCGTGGCTGCGGTTTGGATCGGAGGAATAATTTACTTGGTATTTACGTTGCTACCAACATTTTCACAATTGGAGGAGGCAAAACGAGAGAAGATGACCCTTGTTTTAATTCCAAGATTTTCAATTATGGTTGTCATTGCAGTGGGAATTGTAATAATTACTGGACCAACATTGATGTGGTTTTTGGAAAGTGATGTAGGTTTGATTACTGGGTCAATATATGGAAAATTAATTCTTGTAAAAATTGCAATTGCGGCAATTATGGTTGGATTCGGAGGATATGTCCAGTTTAAGATTCAAAAAAAGGCTGAAAAAGATTTACAGGTAGGCTCTATTGCAATATACAAGAAACTAAAAAGATCATTAAAATTTGATGTGGTTTTAGGAATTGTTCTTTTAGGAGTTGTTGCACTACTTACTAGTGGAGCATTACCAGCTGGAGAAATCAAACAGGCTGATGCTCAAAAAGTTTCATACGAGTTTCGTACAATAGAATTTTCAGAAAATACAAAATGCGATATTAAAATAACACCATTTTCTAGTGGTACAAACACAATTCTAGTTAAAGTTAGTGATTTGGAAAACAAGCCTCTAAATGATTCAGATCAAATCAAGGTAAAAGTCTCCAATCCTCAGAGAAATATTTCTCCAATAGAAATTCCCATGAAAATTATCAAACGAGAAGAAGATAAACCGGTTGAATTTCAAGGAGAAATAACATTTGGATTTTCAGGCCAGTGGCAAGTGGAAATAGAGACTCAAAGAAATCATAATGCAAATGAATCAATTTTTATGAATTTACTAGTTAAACCCATATTCACAGATCTTAAAACAGAAATTATAGAATATGAGTTACCTGAATCTTCAAAGCCTCTTTACCCTTTGTATGATGGAAAGAATTCAATTTGGATAAGTGATCCATCTTCGCCTAGATTATGGCAATTCGCACTTGATACGCAAAAATTTACTTCATATTCATTTGATGGATTAACCACAATGATACTTACACAAGATAATCAAGGAAGAATTTGGTTTACTGATACGCCAAGAAATCAAATTGGATACTTTGATCCAAGTAATCAGCAGATTTTTACAAAAAGTTTACCAAAAATAGCACCTGTAATTTATGACAATACAGCTACTTTCATCCAAGCAGATTTTGATGGAAATATTTGGATTGTAATTACTAACAAAGATGTAATTTTGAAATATCAACCGAAATTAGATACATTTGAAGAAATCAAGATGCCTGTAAGAGAATCACTGCCATTTGCCTTGACAATTGACGGTGAAGGAAAAATTTGGTTTACTGAATCAGCTACTGGTAAAATAGGATTTATCAATCCAAAGAATAATGATATTTCAGAATTCACGCCTGAAAGGCCTCTTGCATCACCAGAGGCTTTAGTTTTTGATGATGCAGGAAATTTATGGATTGCAGAACACACCGGCATTGCAATTACTAAATTCGATCCAATTTTTGAAACATTTGAGAGAATTTCAGTACCAGATCAAAAGTCATTACCCTATGGAATGTCATTTGATAGATATGGAAATATTTGGATTGCACAACATGGCATAGACAAGATTGCTGCGTATGATCCAAATAACAAAAATTTGATCGAAGTTCCAATTCCAACTGCAACATCGTTTGTCCAATTTTCAACATCTGACAGCAAAGACAATGTTTGGTTTGTTGAACAGCAAGGAAACAAATTAGCAATGATAAAGATTATAGAGATTCCTATAACAATATCTCAAATATCAGATGTTAGTGATTTTCAACTAAAATATACTGAGATCGCATCACCATTAATTGCGATGGGAATAATTGCAACATCATTATTTTTTGTCAAAAGTCTAAAAGATAAAAGAAGATTAAACGAATTAATGATGCCGTGATAGCAATCCAGCAGATTTTATTCCCATTGTACAAGCAAATATCCCAATTGCAAATAATACAATTGTTCCTGCCGGTGTTATATCAAAAATATATGAGATCAGTATTCCTGCAACTACAGAAAATATAGAAAAACTTATTGAAATTATTGCAGTTTGTTTGAAGCCTCTTCCATACATTATTGCAGTTACATTTGGTATTACAAATAGTGCAGAAATTAGTAAAACACCAACTAGTTGTATTGAAGTAACAACAGTAATTCCTGCCATAAGAACAATAAGATAGTTGATTTTTTCAACGGGAATGCCGCTAACCTTGGCTTGTTCTTCGTTGAATGTAGAATAAAGAAGTTGACGATAGAGTAAAAGAATTACAATTAAAATAATTCCTGTCAATAATAAAATTAGAATTGTATCGTTAACACTAACAAGTAAGATGCTTCCAAAAAGAAAGCTGAAAATATTAAGAGTAAATCCTCCAGATAATCCAATAATTACTAAACCCACAGCAATTCCTGATGATAAAAGAACTGCTATTGATGCATCTCCAGATATGTTGAATTTGTCTTTAATTCGTGTGATAATTAGTGCACTAACTATTGAAACACCATATGCAGTCCAAAGTGGATAAATTCCTGATATCAAACCTAATGCGATTCCACCAAACGATGAATGAGCAATAGCATCACCAAATAATGAATAGCGTCTTAAAACTAGGAAGAGGCCTACTACTGAACACAAAATTGCAATTGCAATACCTGAAATGATTGCTCTGTGCATAAAACTAAAAGAAAAAATTTCAAAAGTCATTTCTAATGATGATGCATGTGTTCTTGCATAGAAGCTTCAGAATATTGTTTTACAAGCTCATCATTCTCAAAGAAATCATTAGATTCTCCATGAAAGAAAAGAGTTTGATTAAGACAAGCTACATGATTTGCTAATTTATTTACTGCATCTAGATCATGCGAAGACCAAATTATTGTAATATTTTGTTTGGAATTTAATTCTTTTAAAATACTATAAAAAAGATCTATGCTTTGTTGATCAATACCTGTAACAGGTTCATCTAAAATCAAAACTTTGGGATTGTTAACTAAAGCTTTTGCAATAAAGACACGTTGTTGTTGTCCACCAGATAGTTCACCTATTCTTTTTTTACTTAACTCATGTATCCAAAGTTGTTGTAGAATTTCATCGATTTTACTCTCATCTGCTTCTTTTTGTAATCCCATTTTAACAGCATCATTAACTGTTGCAGGAAAATTTTTTTCAAAGACTGGTTTCTGTGGTACGTAACCAATCTCTTTAAGATAGTTTTTTGATTTTCTAATGTCAGTACCAAAAAATTTGATTGTACCTTTGTATTTTGTATTAAGACTAAGCATTGAAGCAAAAAGTGTAGATTTTCCTGCTCCATTAGGACCAATTATGCCTAAAAAATCACCTTGATTAACCGTGAAACTAACATAATCTATAGCATTTACATCAGGATATTCAATTGTAAGATGATCAATTTCAACT
>JBOGRE010000280.1:0-2554 GCA_050749345.1 Nitrosarchaeum sp.
ATAATATGTGATAAAACTAATGTTGATTTTAATGAATTACGTTCTGCAATTAACACAAAGTGGAATGTCAATATCCTAGAGGCACACCAAGGAATTGGTGGTCACTGTCTTCCAAAAGACAGCCAAATGTTACTAGATATCTCAAAGAATGTTATACATTCTAGTGTTATTGAAGCTGCCAAAAAAATTGATCATCAATACAGAATACATAATGAAAAATTATCACAAAATCAACTTACAGTTAATATGAATCGGTGATATAGTTGAAGCTAGTCCACGTCAGTATTATTGCTACTGGCTGTGTGATTTTATTTTCGGCTATTCTTTTTTTCCCTGTATTTGTACCAACTGAACCTCCAACTTTAATCATGCTATCTTTCGATATTACTAGTGAACAGAACTTACCTAATTGGTGCACTGAGTTATCACAAGTTCTAGAGGAACATAATGTCAATTCTGTGATATTTTTAAGGGGTAAAACAGCAGAAAAATTTCCAGAATGTGTTAATACATTTCATGATGGTGTGGACATTGGTAGTCAGACATATAGCTATGTAGATCTTCAAACAATTGATGATTACTCTCTTCAGCTAGAAGAAGTGGAACATGGAAAACATGCAATTGATAAAATAGGGAACTTTGATACCAAACTTTTCAAGGCTCCATATGGTTCAACAGATGAGAACATTTACTCACTTCTTTCAAGATCTGGAATATTAGCAGATTTTTCATACGAGCATCAATTCAACAAGTTCTACAAGGGTAAATTCATAAAATTTGATTCCGTATCTTATCATACTCCACAGATTAAATCGATTATTTCAGAAATCAAAGCCGCCAAAGACCCAATCATTCTAAGCTATGATAATACCACTCCTGTAAGTGAAATCAAAAATCTTCTAGCTACATTAAAATCAGAAAATATCCGTTTTGTTAGTCCCTCTGAACTAACTGGAATTGATTTGACAACAAGTACCGGAGGAATGTTTTGACACCTTACAAACAAGAATTAATCACTCTGCTAGATGAAAATCCTCAGAGAATATCATCTACTGGTAAGATCAAAGTGAACAAAAAAGGATGGTTAACACGTTTTGTTATTCTATCTGGCATTTTAACAGTAATTGGATATAATTTAGAAGTAGGAATCATATTGGCTGATCCCTTAATATTGTATTCAATTATCGTTCCATTTCACTCTGTAATTATTTTGTTGATAGGATGGATATTTTATCGAAACCCTGCTAAAGGAAAAATAGGAAATGAGTTAGTTTCTGTGATAATTCCTATTTTTAATCAGGAACACATGATCTCAGATGTTATCCAAGCCGTTGACAAATCAACTTACAACAACATTGAGATTATAGCAGTAAACGATGGCAGTACAGACAGAACCCAAGAAATCCTAGAAGAATTAAAGACAACTATTCCAAAATTAAAAGTAATTAATAATAAAAATGAAGGAAAACGCAAAGCTGTAGCTAGCGGTTTTAGTCTTTCCAAAGGAAATTTCATTATTCTTGTGGATTCAGATAGTGTAATAGATAAAAATGGTATTGTAGAATTTTTAAAAACATTCAATGGGAATCCTAGAATCGGAGCTGCAGTAGGAAACGCAAGAACTTGGAATTCCAGAAAAAACATTCTCACGAAATGTCAAGATGTTTGGTATGATTTTACCTTCAATATTCACAAGGCGTGTGAGAGTACCTTTGGAAGTGTACTTTGTTGTTCGGGTTGTTTTTCTGCCTATAGACGAGAAGCATTAGCGGAATTCATTCCACTTTGGTCTAAAGCAAAACTTGCAATGAGTGATGATAGAGAATTAACATCTCTTGCAATTTCAAAATCTTGGGCCAAACGAGAACTGCTTTTAGCTTTTGCCAATAAAACTCTTGGTTCTGCATCACGATTTGATGATGCTGAAGATAGAGTGCTGACTGCACAAGCATTAGTTGAGTGGAGGGCTGTTTATGTAGCATCTGCTGTAGTATATACCGACGTTCCTGAAAATCTGGGCAATTTTATAAAACAACAAAAAAGATGGAAGAAAGGATACATACGAACAAACTTTTTTGTAAGTGGATTTTTCTGGAATAAACATCCTTTGATGGCGCTTATTTTTTACCTTGACTTTATGTCATCTTTTACATTTCCTTTAGTGCTTGTTACAGTCTTTCTATACGAACCAATTGTTTTGCATCAATATTTCTTACCAGTGGTTTATCTTTTTGGTATTCTCTTACTGGGATTTGGAGAAGGAATTGATTCCAAATTTAGGAATCCCAGATCAAAAAATTGGATGTACAAACCAGTTATGAATTTAATTTCCCTTTTCATAATTTCTTGGATTATTATTCCAGCTTTACTTAGTTTACGTAAAAATCAGTGGTTGACAAGGTAATTTATGATGGATGGATTTTTAACTAAATTAGTTTTAAGTGGATTAATCTCAATACCATTCCTTGGTTTATCATCTGTTTCATACGCAGAAGATCTTTCACAAGTAGAAATTGATATTAAAAATTCAAATGGAGATAGAACCGGAGCATCC
>JBOGRE010000281.1:0-1752 GCA_050749345.1 Nitrosarchaeum sp.
AATGCTTGTTGAGAGTCTTGAATAGGATATGTATGAGTCACTAATTGCTTAACATCTATTTGAGATAATTCAATCAGCCTAAGAGCTTCTTTGGTATCATTATCAGATGCAGCATAACTTGTCACCAATGTGATTTCTTTAGAATATATTTTACTCATATTCAAAACAATTTTTGCATCCTTTGATGGCACACCAAACATCATAACAGTCCCACCTTTTCGTACCATATCAATTGCGTCTTCTAATGCTTTGAGACTACTTGTTGCAACTATTGCCACATCTACTCCTTTTCCTTCAGTATGATCTAAAATTCTTTGTTTTCTATTCTCGTTTAGAGAATTAATACAATCAGCAATGTTAAATTTTTTTGCAAACTCTAATCTGAAATCATTTACATCAAAACAAAAAATCTTTGAGAATTTTTTAGATTGAGCAAGCATCACGTGCATCATACCAGTTGGTCCAACACCAAAAATTGCAACCGAATCTCCTTCCTGGTAAGAATATTTTGTCCATGCCCTAACACAACATGCCAATGGTTCAATCATAGCAGCTTCTTCAAAACTCATCGAATCTGGAATCTTGAGCACACCGCCATGATCTACATTCCATTTTGGTACAACATATTCTTCAGATAGACCACATGGATAGAGATTTGTCTCATAATATTTTGGGCACATTGTTTCATTACCATGTATACACAAATGACAAGAATAACATGGAACGTGATGATGAGTAAATACCCTATCACCTTTTTTGAATGCAGTTACATCAAAGCTAACATCAATAATTACTCCAGCAGGTTCATGACCTAATCGCATAGATGGCTGTCCATATTCTCCAAATACTTTTTCTAAATCAGATCCACAGATACCACATGCATGCATTTGTACCAAAATATCTCCAGAATTCAATATTGGATTTTCTGTTTCGATGATTGAGATAACAGATGGTTCTTTGACAGATGCAGTCTTCATATCAAAACTTTAGAAGATTGAATATAAGTAGATTAAATTATACACCGAGAATTTTTTTGAGCATCAATCTATAATCAACTTCAGATTTTTCACTTCCCACTGAAGGTAATGCAAAAACTAGAGTGGATTTTGAGGCTCTAAGTGCAGTTAGTTCATCACTGATAGATTCGGTCATATCGTCACTTACCAAAACTAATCCAACGTCAGAATCATCAGTTAGTTTCTTAATTTCATCTAATGTTTTTTTTGGGGTACCTGAGATTATTCCAGGGATTCCTGCCAATTGGAAGCTGGTAACAAATGATTTGCTTCCTACAGTGAATATTTTCACAGATCAATATTTCATTCATTCCAATTTAACCCTTTTTAGCAGGTATAAGATCAGGAAGATTGATTTACTTTAAGACACTAAACAAATCATGGCAAAAATTGATACTCAAAAAAATGTCTATCTATTCACGCATGGAAGAATGGATCTACAAGAAAAAGCAGTAAGTATCCTAATTTCAAAAGGATTCTCAAAGGAGAAAATCGTTATGGCATTACCAAGTAAAGTTGGAAATGTGGGCGATTACATGGCAATGCTTTGGATGCCACCTACCCCAGATCACATAAAAATTCAACATATAACCAAAGTTGAAGAAGTGAAACCAGAGGGAGTAATTGGACTTTGGAAAGGCGTTTCAAAAGATGACATTGAAACTATCCCATTAGGATAGAATTAACTGAATCCAGCACCAAACTCATCACCCTTTTGAAGAGGGTCACCAGAATC
>JBOGRE010000282.1:0-1509 GCA_050749345.1 Nitrosarchaeum sp.
TTCTAGACGATACATATTCTAATTTGAGTTCAAGATGTAAACAAGCAATGGATGTTATGATGATGGAATATTGTCAAAGGAACACAGGATATTCCTATACGCTTTGTAGAGACAAAAGAGTCGACCAATTTTATGGTAGAACCCCACATACTGAAAATATCCCAGACCCAAGTATTATTTCAAAAATAAATGATATTGTAGAAATAAATAATCTCAAGTTTGTTGTAACAGGCTTTGATGCTCTTAGTGCAGATGGTAGTTCGTTTAGTCTTCAGATATATGTCACTGTAGAAAATTCAGACGATCAAACTGAATATGTAAACGTAGAAGATTTCAAAATAATAGATGAGAAAGGAAATATCATCAATATTGGAGAGTTTGGTCAAAGCGGTACAATTACGCACGTAGAAAAAGTATTATCTAAACAGAAAATTGATGGAATATTATTTGGACATTCTACCTGGTATGAAGGAAATATTCTGCAAATTACTTTAGGCAATGAACTTAGATATGTTGCATTAGAAAAACCATCAGTAAGTTAAAAATCTGAAAATTCTTAATTCTATAGCGATAAGTGTGTCTATATTGTAAAATCCTTTTGTAAAAGTAAAACTGTAATAAGATAATTTGGAAATCTTTTGTTTTCTGTGTAGTAAAAAGATAGGACCATTCAGAGAACAATACTCTATTAAAGATTTTCAAAACGATAGAGTCCCTCTTCCACCTAATTTTACTGAAGATCGTAGAACTTGTGCAACCTGCTTCAACCAATTAAAAAAAGTCGAGAAAGAAACCCAATCAGCAAACGTAAACAAAGAAGTAAAGACAATTGGCATGAAAATGAATAATCAAACAAAAGTTATAGCCATTCTATCAGCTACTATATTCATAATTGTGCTAATATCTGTCGCACAGATGTGGGCGGAATTATCTCCTACATATACAGGAGTGGATAAAAATAACCCAGATGTAAGAGCATATTGTGCCCAGATTAAATCAAGCCCTGAACTAATGAAAAACTTACAGGAATTGTATAAGGAGTATTGTATATGATTAAAAATCTGAAAATTCTTAATTCCTAGTTTAATCACTTTACAACATTAATTTAGTATTTCATATCATTGAATATGACATACTTTGAGGATTTTCATAGATAGTTATAGAAAGTTTGAAGGATTGAGGGAAGTCTGTTATAGAGACAGAAGTAAAACGTGTATCAATAGAGGAGAAGTGGTTGAATGACCAAAAACATAATGTTGAACAAGATCATTGAAATGATATGGGATTAACAGTGGAAAAACTCCTTTGTGAGTATTTTTCAAAAGAAGAGGTACAAGATGCATTACGTGACATCGGTGAACCCACATCAGGAACAAAGGAAGAGTTGGTAGAAGAACTGAGAAAAAATTGGGAATCGTTTAATCGTGACAAATATGAATTGCTTGATTTCATTGATGAAGAAACTCTCCAGGAGATTTGTTATTATTTCAATTTAGATGCTTCTCCAGC
>JBOGRE010000283.1:0-1800 GCA_050749345.1 Nitrosarchaeum sp.
TAGAGAGTGGAGGAGATAATATCATGACCACTTTTAGTCCAGCTTTGGCTGATTATTTCATCTACATAGTTGATGTCTCGGGTGGAGACAAATACCCTCGAAAAGGAGGTTTAGGAATAGAAAGTTGCGATCTATTAGTCATTAACAAGATTGATCTTGCTCCTCATGTTGGAGCAGATCTGGACATTATGGAAAATGACGCGAGAAAAATCAGAAAAAATAAACCATTCCTTTTTGTGAATTGTAAAAACGGCGAGGGAGTAGAAAAAATAGCAGAACAAATTGTTAATGATTTATTATTTGATAACTCCTTCAAGAATCAGATTGATCAAGTGATTAAAGAAAAGGTGAAGGTATAATTCAGATCGACAAAAAAAAGCAAAAACAAGTTTTTGGAATGGAAGGGTTAGCTCAATTAGAGATAGTAGGAGGAAAATACTGTAAAACTGTTATCAAAAATTTAGTTGTTAAACCCCCTTTACTGATTCAAAAAGCAATGTATCCTGATGCAAACAATCCAAATACTGCTCACATTTACATAATGTCATCTGCATGTGGAATACTTCAGGGAGATAGATTAAAGATTGACATTAAAGCATCACAAAATTCTAATGGATATATAACCACTCAATCTGCAACAAAAATTTACAAAACTGAAAACCATACACCATCACAACTAATCAATATTTCAGTAGAAAAAGGGAGTTATCTAGAATTTATCCCAAAGCAAATTATTCCTCATAAATCAGCTAAATTTTATCAAAAAGTAAATATTAAAACTGATCAAAGTTCAACATTAGTTTATTCTGAAAATATTTCTTGCGGCAGAATTGCCCATGGAGAAGAATTTGTTTTTGATTCATTAATTTTCAGAACTAATGCGTTTAATGAAAAAAATGAGATTCTTTTTTCTGATGCAATAAATATAGAGCCTAAAAAAAGAAAAGTAGTCTTTGAAAAACTTTATGGTAAAAAGAAAATTTTCTCTACCATCTACATTGTTTCAAAAGTACTTGATAATGAGAATTTAGATGATGAGATTAATTTGCTTCTTCGAAGTATTCGGATTACTGGAGGAGTATCCCAGCTACCTAATAACGCAGGTATTTTGATTCGGATACTTTCAGATTCTATTGATGAGATTGAAAAAACTACTATGAGAATAACAAATATCATAAAATCGAAAAAATCAAGTATCATTGAAATTATAAAATAAAAGTGTCCTAATCAGAATACGATAACCAAATTCAAGTAATTTTATTCTTAAAATATAGTAGTTTTATGTTAGTTCTAATTTCTCAAAAAATGTTCATTTGAAAATAAAGTTCTGTGATAGAGTGATTACGGTTTAGGAGGATTAAATTTTGCGTATATTTGTTCGTCATCAGTTTCTTCTATTGTTTTACCTTCTTGTTCAATTTCTTCTCCATCTTGGGAATCTTCTGAGCCTTTAAAACCAACATAGAAAATTAAATTAATGATTACAAAAACAACTAGAATTACTATTAATCTCGTTTTCATTGATAATTTTTTTCTTTCAGGGGGAGAGTTCGGTTTCATAATAAGATATTAGAAGAACATCTATTTTTCTTTACCTAATTTACTCTAAAATTATCTTTAAAAGAATCAATACGCCAGCAAGCTCTGCAATGGTAACACCTAACATGTATGGAAACACTTCATGAGAAAATATCTGATCCATTGAAAAATATGCAAATGAACCAATGATATTATGCAAAAACAACATTCCTGCAAAAATAATCATTCCTAATGGAAGCTGGGCTTTTGTTTTGGAATACA
>JBOGRE010000284.1:0-8449 GCA_050749345.1 Nitrosarchaeum sp.
CTATCAGATTCAAAGCTTCCTTCAAATGAACCAGAGATGGATTCATTTAGAATACCAAATAATGATTCAAACTCGCGACTTACCTCAGGCATAATTCTTCCTAAAGCTGGTTTTAATGCGTTCATAGTTGCAAGAATTGGTCGTAGTGAAACCATTGCATCACCTAAATCTTGAACGGTTGATAATCTGAGATTAACTTGTTCTAATGACAATTTCAAAGTGGTTAGAATTTTTTTATTTTTTCTTAATTCTACTAATTCGTTTGCAAGTATTTTTCCAGTTGTTGAATCATGGTTCTTTTTTGCCAACACAATTCTGCTAAATAATTTTGCATCTTTTTCATCTAAACTCTTTACTTTGTAATCAAGAGAAGATACGGTTTTAGTTAATTGTACAAGAGAATTTTGGATTCTTGGTTTTAATGGGGCTTCTTTTTTTAATCCATGAAGATGGTCGGAGATTCCTTTTGATTGTGGATTATTCCAATTCTGTTGCATGAAATTCTATTTTACGTCATAAAACAAGATCATAATTAGAGGGGTTTAAGATATTACACAAAAAAGATAGTTTTGAGTTATTTTGGTAATGTAGGACAGAATAATTAAGGAATTTCATGAATCAATATATTGAACAGACAGGCATGATTTGTGTGAGCAAGTCTTTTGAAAGGCCTAATTGGGATGAATATTTTATGCTTCAAGCAGAATTGGCAAAACTTCGTTCAAATTGTATGACTAGGCAGGTAGGGGCAGTAATTGTACGCAAAAACAGACAGCTTGCAACAGGATATAACGGAACACCACCTGGAATCAAAAATTGTTTTGATGGGGGATGCAAGCGATGTCAACTAAGAATGGAGGGAAAGATAGAATCAGGAGCTTTGTTAGACAGATGTCTTTGCAATCATGCAGAAGCTAATGCCATAATGCATTGCGCAATTTTAGGAATTGAAGCAGGAATTGCAGGAGCCATATTGTACACCACATTTGTTCCATGTTTAGAATGCACAAAGATGGCAATTACAATTGGAATTAGAAAATTTGTCTGTCTTGACTCGTATCCAGAAACAGATTTCGAATTATTAAAAGAAGCAGGTGTTGAAGTTGTTCATCTTGATAAAAGCAGAATTACTAAATGGGCAAAAGAATTAGTTAGTAAATATGAAAACTCCATCTAAGTGATCACATGCAGATTAACGTTAAAGAAACAGAAATCACATCAATGCCGCCATCAATGCTAGTTTCTGCAACATATGACAACATAACAAGAACTGCTGTGTTAAAATTCTATGAACCAACGTCACAGAAATTAATTTTATGGCATGATGAAACAGGACACAAACCATACTGTTACTCTAGATTATCTCCAGATGAATTGGACTTTCTGCAAGAAAGAGACGATATTTTAGAAATTAAAACAGTGAAACGCCATGATTTGATAAAAGATGAAGAAACTAACATGTCAAAGATAACTGTAGCAGACCCACTTACAATTGGAGGAACAACAGGAGACAAAAGTATTAGAAACATAATTGAGACATGGGAATCAGATATCAAATATTATGAGAATTATCTTTACGATAGATCACTGATTGTTGGAAAATATTATGAAGTAATAGATGGAAAAATAAAACCACATAATTTAGAAATACCAAGTGAAGTCAAACTTGCTCTAAAAAGTCTGCTGTGGGATAAAGTAGATAGTGAAAATATGGTGGATCCAAAGGAGTTCAAAGAATTAATTTCAGATTGGGCAGATTTACTAAATCAACCAATTCCTAGAATCAAAAGATTGAGTGTAGATATTGAAGTTGAAGCAGAAATTGGAAGAATTCCAGACCCAAAGATTGCAGAAAAAAAAGTCACCGCCATTGGACTAAAGGGAACAGACGGTTTTGATCAAATTTTTGTGCTAAGAACAGAAGGTACTGATGAAGGAACAAACGAACTTGACCATAACATCAAGATTGTATTTTATGATCAGAATAAAGAAAAAGAGATGATTTTAGATGCTTTTAAAATAATTGAAGAATTTCCTTTTGTGGTAACATACAACGGTGATGAGTTTGATTTACCATATTTATTTAACAGAGCAGAGAGGCTTGGGATAAAAAATGAAAACAATCCACTATACATGATGAAGGATTCTGCCACGCTAAAACATGGAGTACATCTTGATTTGTATAGAACACTTTCAAATCGTTCTTTTCAGATTTATGCATTTAGTCAAAAGTATACTGATTTTTCATTGAACAGTGTTTCAAAGGCACTTTTAAACAAAGAAAAAATAGACTACGGTTTGGAGTTTGATCAGCTCAGTCTGTATCAAATTGCAAATTATTGTTATAATGATGCACTGCTAACATACGAGCTTACAAGTTTCAACAAGGATCTTTTGATGGATTTACTTGTGATTATTGCTAGAATTGGAAGAATGCCAATTGATGATATTGCAAGGATGGGAGTATCACAGTGGATTAGGAGTTTACTGTATTATGAACACAGACAAAGAAATGCATTGATTCCAAAAAGAGAAGAACTTGAAAGAAGATCAGAAGGAGTATCATCAAATGCAGTAATCAAAGATAAAAAATACAGAGGAGGCTTAGTCATAGACCCAAAAGAAGGAATTCATTTTGATGTAGTGGTGATGGATTTTGCAAGTCTATACCCAAGTATAATCAAGGTTAGAAACATATCATATGAAACAGTAAGATGCTCTCATGATGAATGTAAGAAAAATACCATACCTCAGACAAACCATTGGGCATGCACAAAAAGAAACGGACTAACAGCAATAATTATTGGTTCACTGCGAGATTTAAGGGTAAATTATTACAAAAGCCTCTCAAAAAAAGAGACCCTGACAGAGGAACAGAGACAGCAATACACAGTAGTTAGTCAAGCACTCAAAGTAATCCTAAATGCCAGCTATGGAGTAATGGGTGCCGAGATCTTTCCATTGTATTTTCTTCCAGCCGCAGAGGCAACAACTGCCATTGGCAGATTCACAATTTTAGAAACCATCAAAAAATGCGAGGCAATAGGAATTGAAGTTATTTATGGGGATACAGATTCATTATTTATCAAAAAACCAACAGATGAGCAGATTCACAAAGTGATAGAGCAAGCAAAAAAAGATCACGGAGTAGATTTAGAGATTGACAAAGTGTACAGATATTGTGTATTAAGTAACAGAAAGAAAAACTATCTTGGAGTAACCAAGGCAGGGACAGTGGATGTAAAAGGTTTGACTGGAAAAAAATCACATACACCTCCGTTTATCAGAAAATTATTTTATGAATTAATTGAAGTGCTATCCAAAGTTCAAACAGTTACAGATTTCGAGTTAGCGAAAAAAGAGGTCACAGATAAAATTGCAACATGTGCAAAAAAAGTGGAAGCAAAAGAGATACCTCTGCAAGACCTGACATTTAATGTAATGATTAGCAAAGCACCAAGCGAATATGTCAAAACAGTTCCACAGCACATACGAGCTGCAAAATTACTTGAATCAATCAGAGAGATAAAAAAAGGAGATAGAATATCTTATGTTAAAATTTTAAACAAACCTGGTGTAAAACCAGTAGAGCTGGCAAAAAAAGAGGAGATAGATTCTAAAAAATACATGGAGTTTATGGAATCTACGTTGGATCAAATTACATCGTCTATGGATTTAGATTTTCAGACAATGCTGGGTAAACCAAAACAAACTGGGTTAGACGAGTTTTTTTGGAATTAGTGATTTTTTGTGGAAATTGATGGAACTTTACTTACCATGCTTGGAATAGCTGCAGGTGTTTTAATTTTATCAGGATGGGTAGAACAAATTATCAAAGGATACAAGACAAAGAGCCTCAAAGATGTTTCAAAATATCTAATGGTTTTCATCGCTGGAGGATCCATCTTGTGGTTAATTTATGGAATTGTGGTTTCAGACATCTTTATCATAGGCACAAACATTGCAGCAATTTTTCTTATGATGATAGTGTTATTCATGAAAAAAAGGTATGAAAAAACATCAAAAATAAATTGATGAAACATCCAATGAGATTAAATACAATGTAGAAATTTTCAAAGAATGTTCATAATTAATTGCAAAAACTATGAAGAAATTGCAGGAGATGAAATAGTAAAATTTGTAAAAATTGCAGAGAAGATTTCAAAAAAATACAAAATAAAAATTGCAGTTGCCCCGCCACAGCACCTGATTGGTCTAGTATCAAAGAGTTCAATTCCAATTTTTGCACAGCATATAGATAATTCTAAAGTAGGAAGCACTACAGGATTTATAATTCCAGAACTGCTAAAAAAATCCAAAGTCAGTGGGTCTTTAATTAATCACAGTGAACATAGAATTTCAGAGAAAGAAATTACCGGATTGGTTTTAAGATTAAAAGAATTAAATATGATTTCAGTTGTTTGCGTCAAGGATGTAATTGAAGCTAAAAAATATGCAAAATTGAATCCAGATTATATTGCAATAGAACCACCAGAACTTATTGGATCTGGGAAAGCAATTTCAAAAGAAAGACCGGAACTCATTACCAAATCAGTAGATGCAGTAAATAATGTCAATAACAAAACAAAGTTACTTTGTGGTGCAGGGATAGTTTCAGGACAAGATGTTTCAAAAGCCTTAGAGTTAGGTGCCAAAGGAATTTTGGTTGCAAGTGGAATAATCAAAGCAAAAAACTGGACAAAAATAATTGAAGAATTTTCAAAGGCAATGCTTTAAAAACCCCTGATTTTGATTTGATAACCTAGGTAAAAAATGAAGCAAGTTTACTTTTTTGATGAAGGAGACGGTAAAAACAAGAAACTCCTAGGAGGAAAAGGAGCAGGTCTTTGCGAGATGACCAAACTCAAATTGCCTGTACCACCTGGATTTACAATTACTACCGAAGTCTGTAAAAATTATTATGCAAATAACAAAAAACTACCAAAAACACTGATTCTGGAAGTAAAAAAGAACATTGCAAAAATTGAAAAGAGAACCGGAAAAAAATGGAATTCTAAAGAAAACCCACTACTTGTATCTGTAAGATCAGGGGCTGCAATATCCATGCCTGGAATGATGGATACTATTTTGAATTTGGGATTAAATGATGAAACAATAGAGGGGCTTGTAAAGAAAAGCAACAATCCAAGATTTGCATGGGATTCATACAGGAGATTTGTTCAGTTATTTGGAAAAGTAGTATTTGGCGTTGATGATAAGAAATTTGACGAGATTTTAGAAAATGCAAAGAAAAACCAATCTGTACAAGCAGACAGTGCATTAAATGAAAAATCTCTAAAAACAGTTGTTTTAGAATACAAAAAGATTTGTGAAAAACACACAGGTATAAAGTTTCCTTCTGATCCATCTGAGCAATTAGAATTAGCAATCAAAGCTGTATTTGGAAGTTGGATGGGAGAAAGAGCAGTTGTATACAGAGAGAAAAACAACATTACAAAAGACATTGCAGACGGTACTGCAGTAAATGTAGTTTCAATGGTATTTGGAAATATGGGAAATGACAGTGCTACAGGAGTGGTATTTACAAGAAATCCAGGGGATGGAACAAGACATCTTTTTGGAGAATATCTAGTGAATGCACAAGGAGAAGACGTAGTAGCAGGAGTCAGAACAGGAAAACCAGTAGATGAGATGAAAATAGAGATGCCAAAATCATACGAACAGTTAGTACAAACATGTGAAAGATTGGAAAAACACTACAAGGAACCTCAAGATATAGAGTTTACAATTGAACAAGGAAAGTTCTACTTGTTACAAACAAGAAATGCAAAGATGAATGCAGTTGGAATGGTAAAGACATCAGTAGACATGTTTAATGAAAAATTAATTGGTAAAAACAAAGCACTGACAAGACTGTATGCAGAACAACTAGAACAACTACTTCATAGAACAATTGATTCAAAATCTATCAAAAATTATACTCTACTAGTAAAAGGAATTGCAGCATCGCCTGGTGCAGCAAGTGGCATAGCAGTACTGGATGTAAAAAGAGCAACTATCATGGGAGAAAATGGAGTTAAAGTCATCCTAATTAGAGAAGAAACAAAACCAGAAGATGTTCCTGCATTCTTTGAATCAGTGGGAATTCTTACCAGCAGAGGTGGAAAAACATCACATGCCGCAGTTGTTGCAAGAGGTATGGGCAAACCATGCATTGTGGGTTGCTCTGATTTGAGAATTGATTATGATAACAAACAGTGCAGTGTTGATGAAAAAATAGTACATGAAGGAGATCCAGTTACAATTGATGGCAGTACCGGCTCAGTCTACCTTGGAGAGATTCCTACAATAGAACCAAAAATCACAGAAGACTTTAAGACAATTCTAGAATGGGCACAAAAAGTCAAGCAAATTGGAATCAGAGCAAATGCAGATACTGTAGAAGGAGCAAGACTAGCAAAAGAATTTGGAGGACAAGGAATTGGTCTTTGTAGAACAGAAAGAATGTTCAACGGAAATGACAGAATAGGATTGTTTGTAGAAATGATCATGGCAGAAAACATTGAAGAACGAAAAAAAGTGTTAACAAAACTAGGAGAATTACAAAAAAGTGATTTTATTGAAATCCTAAAAGTGATGGAAGGATATGCAGTAACTATCAGATTATTGGACCCACCATTACATGAATTTTTACCAAATCCAGTAGAGTTGGCTGAAAAGATTTACAAACTAGAACAAAGAAATCAAACGGGAGAATTAGAGAAAGCAAAAATTTTACTAAAAAGAGCAAGAGAACTAGCAGAAATCAATCCAATGATGGGACACAGAGGAGTCAGAGTAGGAATCACACATCCAGAAATTTATGAAATGCAAATTAGAGCAGTGTTTGAAGCAGCAGCAGAATTGGCTAAAAACAAAGTGAATGCACATCCACAAATTATGATTCCACAGATAAGCAGTATTGCTGAATTAAATTATATTAAAAAAATCTATGATGCTATCAAAAAAGAAATGGAATTAAAACACAACATGAAATTAAAAATAAACTTTGGAACAATGATCGAGGTTGTAAGGGCAGCTTTGACTGCAAATGAACTTGCAGATACTGCAGAATTCTTTAGCTTTGGTACAAATGATCTTACACAGGGAACATTTAGTTTTAGTCGTGAAGATGTAGAAGGAAAATTCCTTCCAGAATACATGGACAAAGAAATTCTCGAGAGAAATCCATTCCAATCAATTGATGTAAACGGAGTTGGAAGCCTAATGAAAATTGGAATTGCAGGTGGACGAAACATAAAGCCAAACATGGAAATTGGAATTTGTGGGGAGCATGGAGGAGATCCTAATTCAATCAAATTCTGCCATAACGCAAATCTAAGTTATGTCAGTGCATCACCACATAGAATACCAATTGCAATAATAGCAGCAGCACAAGCAGCGATTGAACAGCCAAAAAAAGCAACAAACAATTCAAGAAAACCAACAAAGAAATCTGCAAGAAAACCAGCAAAGAAAGATACAAGGAAAAACAAATCTAAAAGAAGATAACCATACAAAGCACATTTTAAAACTAGTTCAACATACAACAATACGAATTGCTGCCAAGAATTGATTCAATCAAACAGATGAGACTAAAAATGGGCATTACTCAAAAAAAACTCGCCACTATGACAGGGGTAAGTACTTCAATGATCAACCAAATAGAGTCAGGTCGAAGTCAACCAAGTTACGAGACGGCTAAAAGAATTTTTGAAAATCTTGCAAATCTTGAGGGTAAATCATCATCTCACAAGGCAGGGGATTTCTGTAGCAAAGATGTTGTAAAACTAAAACCAAGCAACACACTTCATGATGCAATAAAAAAAATGCATGAATCATCAATTAGTCAAATTCCTATTTTTGATGGACATAAACTTGTAGGAGTCATATCAGAAGACGGAATTGTAAGGCATCTTGCAGATGTGGGAGAATCTGAATTAAAAAATGCAAAATTGGCAGACACCATGGAACCAGTACCTCCAATTGTGGATTATGACACACCAGCAAATGTTCTTGTTCCATTAATTAGATATTCAAAATGCATTCTTGTTTCAAGAAAATCAAAAATCATGGGGATAATTACAGCGTCAGACACATTAAAGATGATGGAATGATAAACTGGACAATAACAATCATGAAACTAAAAAACAAATATTAAAACTATTAGTAGAAATTATTAGTACAAATTCTCAGTAGACTAGATATTCTAAAGAAATTATTTCATAGATAATGCCTAGTAAAACACCGTACGTAGTGCTTTTGATTGTGATGATATCAATATCAATTTCACAGAGTCACTCATATGCAGAGACAGATACCAAATTTACAAAAAGTGAGGGGGATAAAATAAAAGATGATCCAATCGCAAAAAATATTCTAAAAAATATTGAAATTGCAAGAAAACAATATGTCAGTACAACTGAAGAAAAAAAGAAGAGTGACGAAC
>JBOGRE010000285.1:0-9042 GCA_050749345.1 Nitrosarchaeum sp.
CATGTGTATAGTTACAAATTGTTAAATCAACATATACAATTTTTATATCCAAGATTAAGAACATTGGAAAAATCAATAAAACAAGCAATGATGCCAATTCCTTATGAAGTGTATGTTTCAAGCATGGTTTTCTTTAGTTTGATTGCAGGAATTTGCGGAGTGATCATAGGCATAATTGCGTCTCAAATAATACATATCCAACCCGTAGCTATAGCATATTTGCTTCCGCCGGTTGCAGGATTAGCTTTAATGGTAATGACGTTTGGGGCACTTCAGGTAATTCCTCCTGTAAAAGTAAAAAATAGATCAACAAAACTTTTAGAAGAAATTCCTCATTTTATTGGATACATGTCAACATTGGCTACTAGTGGTTTATCTTTAGAAGAAATTTTTAAAGCCATAGCAAAAGAAGAAACTGATGAAGAAATTGTAAAAGATGCCAGATTCATTACAAGAAACGTGGAGATTTTAGGAATGGATCTAATTACGGCAGTAAAAGATCTTGTTAGTAGAACACCACCTGGACCATATTCAGAATTATTAGAAGGTGCAATAGTCACATCACAATCAGGAGGGGATTTAAAAGAATACTTTAACGCAACTGCCAAAGTTCAATTAGAAGAAAAAAAGATGTTGCTACAAAAAACTACAGAAGCATTAGGATCTGTTGCAGAAATATATACAATTCTTTTGATAGTTTTCCCATTACTTGCAGTAATCATGCTATCAATAATGGGCATCATGAGCCCAAATTTGGGAGGTTTTGATTTGATAACATTGATGAATCTTCTTACATTTGCCGTAGTTCCGCTAAGTGGGGTATTGATGTTAGTCATGATGGATACAATGGTGCCAAAGAGGTAAAACATGCAAAGAATGAGTAGAAAAGCAAAAGAGAGCCCATCAAATATGGTTATGCCAAAAACCCCAATACTGAAAAAAGAGATAACAAAAACGATCATACTTTCAATTATTGCATCAATTAGTGTTATTCTAATCAGTCTCAAATTATCAGATTTTACAGGATCAACTACTATCAGAGATGTTGGAGTAATCTTTGGGGTTATGGTTGGAATAATTCCATTAACAATTCATCAGTTAAGAGAAGTTCAAAGAAGAGACAGTGTAGATAGAAACATGCCAGTATTTTTATTGGCATTGTTAAGTTCAGTTCAAAGCGGTGCAAATCTTATCAAAGCAATAGAACAAGCAGCAGAAAGAAATCTAGGAGCTTTAACTCCAGAATTGAAGAATCTTAAAGCAAACATCAGTTGGGGAATTCCACTTGAGGAAGCATTTGAAAATTTTGCAAAAAGAACAGGAACACGTGTATCACGACGTGTAACAGTTTTGCTAGAAATGGCCATGAAGATAGGAGGAGATGTTAATGAAAATTTGGAGATGATTCAAAAACATGTTTCAGAGATGCAAAATATTGAGAAAAGTAGAAAGTCAGCTTTGCAACCATATACATATACAATTTATATTTCGTTTGCAGTATTTTTAGCAGTTGCAGTTTTACTAAGTACAAGCTTCTTTACAGAAATTGTAAAAGTTCAAGAAGGAATATTAAAATCACCTGGATATACCAAAGGTGGATTATTTACCTCAGTTGCAGATATGGATATATCAAAATTAGATTCGGCGTTATTTAACATGGCAATAATTGAGGCAGTTTTTGGAGGAGTGGCGGCTGGAAAGATTGGAGCAGGCTCATATGTTGCAGGAACAAAACATGTTGTGGTAATGGTCATAATGGCAGTGATTGCATTTAATGTAGTATAGGCACAATTCAAGGACTAAGTAATTTTTGCTTCAAATTTTTAGGCACAAAAGAGTTTACAAGTACGAATTGTAAGATTTAGGCATGAGCACTTGGGCATGAATTTGTAAGTATTTCAAATAACACACTAGTCTTTTAGTTATAATCGAACTAAATGATTTTGTAAGGTATGAAAATAACAGCATATGCCAAACTAGGAAATCAAACACGAGGAAATACAATCACACAAAATTTTCCTATGACAAATAATTTAGGAGAGAGAAAATGATGTCATATCAAGAACAAATAAGTGGCATAGCATCAGAATTGGAAGAATTATTAGATATTGATGAATTAGAAGTCAAAGTTTACCTTAATCTGTTAAGAACAGGACCAATCACTGCAAGCGCACTAGCAAAAGAATTAGACATAGACAGAGCACGAATGTATAGAACAGTAGACAAGCTAGTCAGCAGAAATATTATTTCAACAACACTTTCAGCCCCAAAATTATGTATTGCTGCAGAACCGCAAGATGCATTAAAACTTGCACTGAGAAAAAAAGAAGATGAGGTAAACAAAATCAAAAGAGGTAGCGAATTAATTATTGAAAGAATTAACAGAGAGATCACCACAAAACAAGGCACAAATGTACCAACATTCAGAGTAGTTCAAGGAAGAGCAAACATTTATGCAGATATTGCTCAATTAATCGAGAATTCATCAGGGATAGTATACATTTCAACAACACTCGAAGACATATCTAGAATGTATCACAGTGCAATACCTGAAAAGATTATGATTTGTGAAAAGAAAGGTGGCAAAGTCAGATTAATAGTAGAATTAGATGATCCAAAACTAATTCCATTTGTAAAAAGGTTTAATGCATCTGAGACTAGAATTTGTAAACTTCCATCAAAAGGAAGAATGGTAGTTCAAAAGGACATGCAAATGATAATGTCAGATTCTGCAACTCAAAGTCAAATGTCTGTAAATTCAGAATCAGATTTTTCTCTCTGTACAAATTCACCTGAAATGGTAAACAACATACACAGTCTTTGTAGTCTGCTATGGGAAACAGCCCAACCACTAGCTACATTGGATGTAAAAACTACATCAAAAACTAAATAGTTTTTAAAAAATCAAAAAACACATTGGTCTAATTTTAATTCTCTAAAACATATGAGTTTAACTTGAAAATTGAGAAAATATAGAAAACAAAATCAAACTATAAAATGTCGGACGGTCTATATTCACCATAATTTTTTAGTCGCTCAAATCTCTTGAGAACAAATGCAGCAGTTTCTCTTACATCAGAACTAGTATCATCCAGGGCTTTCTTGATTAAAGATTCTGCTTCAAATGCACGCATTAGGCCAAGAGACTCAATCGCTTCATGTTTTGCAAGTATACTTTTGTTGTGTAGAGCAGTATTTACTAAAACAGGAATTTTGTCTCGCATGTTTCTTGCAGCGACTTGAAAACATGCTTCATGTTTTACTACACCGTTATCATCATTATTTAAAACCCATTCAAGAACATCAGATACTTTTTTAAACATTGGATCATTTTGATCTTTTTTTTCAGCTAATTCTCCTATCAACCAGACAGCATCCCAACGTTTTGATTCATCTTTTTCATTTTTCAATATTTGTTCACATAGTAAAAATCGTTCGTCAGGAGAAATAGAATGAATGTTATTTTCATCAAGTAATTCTATTCCCATAAAGATATTTGAGAATGAAGGGGTTTTTAAAAATAACTTATTTTTCTTTATGAGAATGAGAGAAATAGGCTCAAAGTCATATTCCCAAAAATAGAAAATTCTTTAAACTAAAGAAAAAGCCTATTTGAATTGAGGCATCAAAGAAATAAAGACATTATAATAGATGAGGATATTGCCAAGTGAATCAAGAATATATTTTAAAATAATAAATAAATTGAAAAAAGCAAAATTAATTTCAAAAAACTATCCTAATTTACGCAAAAGAAATTGAGATAGTAATGGTTTGAGTTTTATTTGATGTTCTTTTTTCAGATGTTTGAATCCTTTAACTACTCCAATACAGTTTTGTGCACCACAAAAACATTTGAACTCCTCATTTTTTATTGCTAAATCATATTCAGTTGTAACATAACTAAATGTAATTTCATCACCAACTTTTATCTCTCGAATGGAAATACAGCACATCTTATCAAAATCTATTCGTACATTTGGAAGACAGCTATGATTTAAAAAATCCCTTATTTGTTTTGGTTCAGAATCCAAAAATGTATCCTCATCAATCTGTAGTGCAGTAATAGACGCTGTAGAATTAGGTCGTATTGTTACTCCTTCATCAAATTTCAATACAATTGCACCCTTCTTCACATATTTTTTAGAAATCAATCCTTTCCCTTTATTTTGAATATTTGCTAATTTTATATGAGATGGAATTTTCATACAAATACTCGAATTAATATGAACTTAAGTTTGTCTCATGTGCTCTAAAAGTATATACAATTAATATTCATACAAAGTATAATGAAAACACCAGAGATAGTTCCTGAAAAGATTGATACTTCAATTAATTATAAAATTTTATTAATTATCATATCTTCTGCAATTGTATTTCAACTTGTATTAACTGTTGTATTTACTCCAGACAATAGTGATTTCATCATTTCAATAGTTTCAATTATCAATCCATTAGCAGCTGCAGTTGCAGGATTTATTGTGACATTCAGATACAAAGATTCACGTGTATTTGGAAAATCATATTTATTGTTAAGTTTAGGATTTGTATCAGTATGTGTTGGTGAAATCACATACTTAATTTACGATCTAGTTCTGAATATTGAGCCATACCCCTCAATTGCAGACATATTCTTTTTTGCATATTCTCCATTTTTAATTGCACATTTGGTGATAAATATAAGATTTTTTCAACCTAAAACAAAAGTCATTACCAAATTGTGGGTTTCTGGAATTCCCATCGTCATTATTTTATTATATATTTGGTTTTCATTATCTGAAATTGGTGAAGTGAATTTTGATTTTTATTATGGAATTATTTTCGTTTCAGCTACTTCTGTTGCATTGTCACTTACAATTCTAGGCACTAAAATATTCAAAGAAGGTGTTTTAGGTAAATCATGGGCGATATTACTTTTAGGAATACTAGCTTTAACATTTGCAGATGATGTGTATTATTATTTAGAAATTCCAGGAAATTATGACCTTACACACCCAGTAAACATACTTTGGTATGCAGGATATTGGATAGTTGCATATGCATTACTTAAACACAAAAAAACAATCTGATTTAAAATGTAAATTATACTAACACTGATTAATTTAGAAAAGATATAACCAGCAAATTCAAATCAAGTGATTTTTTAAAATTTGGAAATAACAGGATATATCAATACAAATTACTAGTTTAATTCATCAGATAAAACAAAACATATGCTTCACGTGAACAAAAATTACTAATCACATATAGTACTAAGAATTAACTATCCCAAGTTTAAAATCAATTTCATGATTAAATATGAACAACTTGAAGTATGGAGCTCTGAGACAAGGAGCTCTTTTTTAATTGGATTTTAACTACTACTACATTTTTCTCAATGTCCATTTTCACATTATCAAATATAGTTTCATATTTTTTTATTTTTTTGCCATCAGTAGCTACTGCATACCCATTTGAAATTAATAGTCCATTGTCTATCAACTGATTTATTTTTCTATAGCCAGATGTTTGAGGTACTTTGCAATGTTCCAAAATATCAGCAATGATAAGAGATTCATCTAAAACAGTTCCAATTATCACCTTTTTATCTTCATCTGCAAATGACTCTAAAAATATTTTGGCCAAATCTTGATCTTGAATGGTAATCCAGTTGTCAGTTTCTTTCTTTTTTTGTTTTAGATCGATAATGTTTTGTAAGAATTTTGTTTCAAGGCCATCTGCTCCTGCTCCAAAAAATTCTCTCAATACACTATCAAATTTGTAAAAGTCTTTTATTGCTTGTACAACACCCATACCATGACGTTCCATTAATCGCTGTTCAATTTTGTTTAAAGTGGATTTACCAAGATTTTCCTCAATAGACTTACGTAAAGATGGTGCCAATAAATTATCCAAACTGTTTTCCAATACCTCACGGTACAAATAATAAGTATTAAACTAATTGCATTGTCATTTTAGAAAATAACAATATTGTTTAAACTTGACATAAAATAATATTTTTAATTTTTTATTATTATTTCCAAAAATTAAATCAATGTACTAATTTTTTTATACATCTGAAGAAAATACTACACGAATTACGCATGCATTACAGAATCGTACAATCAATTACATTGTAGTTATTTGTAAAAAGTAGTAAGTGTTTGAATATAACATACCAATACATATCACCAAAAGTGGAAATAAGTAATTTGTAGTAAAATGGATAATACACATACAGGAAATGAGGTTTGAATAAATTGACATTACAAGAAAATAGAATACTGAGAAAAACAGACAATGTTTCTATTAGAATAGATTCTGACTTGAGTAGCAAATTACATGAAAAATGTATTGAACAAAAAATTAGTCTCAATACTTTGATCAATCATCTTTTAGAAAAGCAAGTTAATTGGAATGAGTTAACTAATGAGATGGGTTGGATATCGATGTTCAGAACGACATTTCGCGAATTAATGGATTCAAATTCCAAGGAAAAAATACAAAAAATAGCAGAAACAACAGGTTCTATTGATCTCAAAAATTCATTGAATTATTTTTATGGTTATGTGAATTTAGATTCCATTTTAGATCTATTCAAGAAAAGATGCCAAAACATGAATGTCCAATTTAGATTAATGCCAATAAACAATGCAATTAAAATCATAATTCAACACGATCTTGGTAAAAACTGGCCTTTTTTCATAATGGGACAAATGAATTCAATATTAAATGAGATCGGGTATAGAATCATCAATGACGATTATAACAGCCAAGGGTTCTCTTTTGAAATTGCAAAGACAGGAGATGATTAAAAAATCAGGCACGAGCAAAGTTAAATTTTACTAACAGAGCAGAGAATATTATTAAAGATCGGCTCATTTCCAAATATGGGAATGAGTACATTAGATATTCTAAGAAAACCCCGTTATGGATATTATTTTATCATCCTAGCTGCAGCACTGGCAGCATTAATTCATGTCATTTGCAAACCAATGTTAGAAAGTGGAAACAACCAAGTACAAATAAATCCAATCGTAATGGCATTTTTGATCTATTTTATCTGTGGAATATTCTTTACGCCCTTAGTAAAAAAAACACCGGTTATTTCCAAGTTTGTCAGAAAGGATTTAATGTTTATGGCATTAATTGGAATTGCAGAAGTTTCAGGACTAATCACATATTTTTATGGAATAAGTACAGCAACTGCAGTAAACGCTTCCATATTTAGCAACAGTGAAATCATTTTTGCTCTAGTTATTGCCATGCTTGTTTTTAAAGAAAGATTACAAATCAAAGAATGTATACCATTCTCTATGATAATCATAGGAATGATGATAATACCTATAGGAAATGATCTTTATCAAAACAATTTAAGTTTTGATAGTTTTGTAACAGGGGATTTATTAATAATTTTTTCAGGATTGTTGTATGCAGCAGATATTACTTTGTGTAAATATCTTGGAGACAGATTTGACGTGAAAAAAACAGTACAGATAATATCATTCGTTTGTGCAGCAATTACAATTTCAATTATCATATTATTTCAAATTCCTATGAATATAGAGTTGGCACAATTACCAAATATTTTAATAATGTCCATAATTGGCACTGGAATGTCTACGTTATTTTTCTTAATGGGACTAAAACTCATTGGAGCAGTAAGAACGGTGCTGTTGTATTCAACTACATCAATATTTGGAATATTATTTTCAGGGTTAATTCTTTCTGAAGTAATTACACCTGCAAATATATTTTCATCCATATTGGTTCTTACAGGCATATTTTTGCTTAGAAATAAACTTGCAGAAACAGAAGAAATGGTTGCTAAAACAGAGAACAAAAAAATAAACACATTACGTATGGATTTGACCAAAAAAACCAAACTGCTGCCAAGTTTGACAAAGGTTGTACCATATACTTTGGCTAAAGAAAAAACCAAAAATATCATATTTCCGAATTGCGGGATAGGTTAACGCCTAAAAGTGGTTAATTACCACAAGATGGAATTGATGCGTTTAATTTTTTATAATCATTCAATTTTTTGATAAATATGCCATATTTTTAGAATTACACAAAAAAATAGGCTCAATAAAAAGTAAAAAATTTAAAAATTTTCTAAATGTAGTTATTTGTATGTAATTGTTTACAATTATGCGATCAGAGTTATAAATCAAAAATGCATATTTCCAACAATGGAAATAACATCAAGCATGTTACAACTAGGCAATTTTCCTGTAGATAAGGCAAATTATGATGAGATTAAGGATTATTTTGGAACTTTTGGATTAACACCAAATCAAGTAAAGGTGTTTTTTTATCTTGGAAAAGTTGGTCAAAAATCAGCATCAGACATTGCAAAGGCAGTAGACATTCCAAGAAGTGAGACATATCACTTGTTAACAGCACTTCAAAACAAGGGAATAGTTTCTGCAACATTTGAACACCCAATTAAATTCTCTATAGTATCCATTCAAGAGGCAATTCATGTTTTAGTAAGCACTGAAACAGAGCGTTTAAAGAAATTAAAACAATCAGGACCAATTTTAGAAGAGTTGTGGGAAAAAATTCCAGGTTTTTTTAATGATTCAGAAGATGAACTAGAAGAGAAATTCCAAGTGTTACAAGGCGGAAATCAAGTGAATAGTAAAATATTTGATATGATCTTAAACGCAAAAAGCGAATGCAGAATTCTTGGATCGGAAAAAGACATGATGAAATTTTATCATGCAAATTTCTTTGAAGCATTAGAAGAACATGTAATCGATTACAAAATACTATCACCTGTTTCAAAAAAAACACAGTATATTTTTGAGAATTTAGATAATACAAAAATAAAAAAATTATGTTCCACAGTAAAAGATAATCTCTGTTTCTTGATTAAAGACAATGATGAAGTGTTATTTTTTATAAAAAATTCCACAGGAAATAACAGAGAGATGAGAGCAATTTGTACAAATTCAGAAACAATAGTTTATTCAAAATCACTATTGTTTAACAATTATTGGTCAAATGAAAGTACAGGAGATTCAAAATGACACGATGCTCATGTGGATATTGTACAAA
>JBOGRE010000286.1:0-2611 GCA_050749345.1 Nitrosarchaeum sp.
ATTGTGCCCAGATTGAATCAAGTCCTCAACTAATGAAAGACTTACGGGCATTGTATAAGGAGTATTGTACATGATTAAAAATCTGAAAATTCTTAATTCTTATAGTAAAAATATTAGATATTGTTCCAGATAGCCTTTTTACAATCCATCCATTATTGTAAACTGTAATTAGATAATATGGAAACTTTTTGTTTTGTATGTAGTAAAAAGATAGGACCATTCAGAGAAAAATACACGATTAAAGATTTTCAAAATGATAGAGTTCCTCTTCCACCTAATTTTACTGAAGATCATAGAACTTGTGCAGTCTGCTTCAATCAATTAAAAAAAGTTAAGAAAGAAACCATTCTAGAACCAAAGAATTACAAAGATAAACTTGCACGCGTATTTGTTCCAGAAGCTAAATACGTATATGATTCAAAAAAAAGAGGGGTAGAAGTCAAGTGTCCCAGATGTGGTAAAATTCTACCAAAACATTCATTGACGTGTATTGCAAAGACCTTTGCGAATCCTTTTGCTACTGTCAAAATGGGACATGATTTTGCGAATGAAGTAGAAAATGCTTATTGTCCTAAATGTGATGGATTTTTACCAGAACATAAAGATGGCTGTCCATTAAAGAAATGAAAATTACTTCCCACTTTAGACACGAGTTTGTATCTTCTTCTTTTCTCTTTAAACATTTTTCAGAAAATCTATGCTATAGAAAAGTAGTTCAAAATAGGCTCAAAAATTGTCTTTTGCATCATTGCGGCTAGATTACTAATAACCTTGAGTTGTTCCATAAGGATTGCATTTTTTTGTTCAATTTGTTTTTGTAATTCTAAAATCTGACTTTCTTTTTGTGCTAGTTGGTCCTTTAGTACTGTGATTTCACTATCTGAAGATTGCACTTCACGGTTTTTCAAAATAATGTCAACCTGAATTGTACGTTTATCTTTTGCCTCTATCTGTACATCATGGTCAACACAGCTTTTTGGATTAAGCACTGTCATAGATAATGCTGATGGAACTTCATCAACATCGGAAGAAATTTTTAATTCAGGTGAAGTTAGCTTCTCTTCTCCTGCACAAACACGTATAAATGCCAAGTATTTATTTGGGAATTTTGTTTCAGTTACTTCCATTACATATGCATATGGTTCAGAGCCTGCTTTTTCGTAATCTGCTGATGTTATTTCTATTGACTCTGGATTCTTAGCATCTACAATTGAAGTAATAGGATGAGCAAAATATTCAGATAGACATTCTCCAGTATACAATCGGAAATCTACTCCAAAAACTGTCCAATCCAAATCTGAATTTAATCGATAAAGTTGCCCAATCCCATCTTTTAATGCACAAGCATCCCACCTAACTATCCATTTATTTGAACCCGAAGATTCAATGGAAAGTATTTCAACAGCGACATTTCCAGCATCTTTCTTTCCTACATTAGAATACTGGATTACTTTTTCTTGAATATCACAATCAGTAGCCAATTTTTGGTCGTTGAATCCACCTTTTGAGATCTTAACAAATCCTGTCTGGAGTTCAACTGGAATAATTACAACTCCATTTACATCTGTGTAAAAAGTATCTTCAACACTAGACGTAGCCATGGATTTGTAAGTTCTTACTATAACGTCAGACAATGGATTACCATCTGTATCAGTAATGATGACCTTCCAATTTTCATCAACACATTCAGTTTTCATAACCAAATCACGTGCTTCTGCAAATTGAACTAAATTAGGAATTGAAAATAGGATGGTAATAATTATAATTACAATAATTCCAAAAAATTTCTGTTTTGTTAAGTTAATCAATATATTATCTTAAGTGATACTATTAAAAAAACAAATCAGTCGTATGTTCAGAGCATATTAGAAAAAGGTCTTTTTTTAAAACTCTAAATTTGTTCTTGAAAATTCTTAATTCCTAGATTACCTATATCATGATGTGTTAAGAACTAGGCATATCATAATAATTACTATATTTTTAATCAGTGTTGTTACAATTCCTGCTCATGCTTTTGATGATTTGAGACTTGATTACTTGATTAGAAGCCTGATAAATTGGACTGGAGAAGGAAAAATAACTAATGACGAGGCAAACAGGGCACTTGACTTCATCATTGATATTAATGAACAAAAAAGCCAAGAATTGACCACTCTAATTACAAAATACAAAAGCATAGGCAAATCTATAACCTTACAAATTCCAATGTTAAATGAACCTAAAGATTCTGAGAAAAATCTTATGGTATACTTTCAACGTTCCTCCATTCCAAGTGAAGAGTTGTTAGATGTATGTACAAATCAACACATTCTAGACGATACATATTCTGATTTGAGTTCAAGATGTAAACAAGCAATGGATGTTATGATGAGGGAATATTGTCAACAGAACACAGGATATTCCTATACGCTTTGTAGAGACAAAAGAGTTGACCTATTTTATGGTAGAACTCCACATACTGAGAATATCCCAGATCCAAGTATTATTTCCAAAATAAATGATATTGTAGAAATTAATAATCTCAAGTTTGTTGTAACAGGCTTTGATGCTCTTAGTGCAGATGGTAGTTCGTTTAGTCTTCAGATATATGTCACTGTAGAAAATTCAGACG
>JBOGRE010000287.1:0-6004 GCA_050749345.1 Nitrosarchaeum sp.
TGTCTTTCATGTTGTCTTTCATGTTGTCTTTCATGTTGTCTTTCATGTTGTCTTTCATGTTGTCTTTCATGTTGTCATCCATCATGAATTTTTTATCTACTTCAATAAATGGACAGTTTACAACCACGCCTGCAACCTCAGTTGTAAGAGCACCTTTGGAACCCGCAGATGTGATTTGGTCAGTCATGATAAGAAAGTCTGCTGAAGAAGGATTAGCCCAAGTTGTGGCTTGAATTCTCCACATTGGGCTGTAAAATTCATCACCTGTATTTGTAGAACCAATACTTGCCTGAAATCCCATTGGACCAGTACCATTAATTCCATTTGTAAAGACGTAAAGATCCGAAGAAGCCCCTGAAAGTAAAGTAGCACCTGTCCTTTCAACAAATGTTACGCCCAACATATCTGCCACATCATGTTTTGAAGCATCAGTTGCGATATAGTATATTGTAGAACCATCAGATCCAAATCCTCGATGTGCAACAAATGTAACTTGCATTTCTTCTGTGTCAATTCCTAAGACCTGACCTTTCCCATATGGAGTATCATCAGTCAATGTCTTGTCATCTCTTATTTGCAAGCTGCCACCATTCCACAGGACAAAAGGGCAGTTCACTATCAATCCAGACGGTGTTACTTCAAGTTCACCTTTTGTTTGAGCAGTAATGATTTCAATTTGAGATTTTAATTCTCTTGGCGTAATTCCTTCATTCCACTTTACAATGTTGATAGTCCATAGAGGACTATAGTTGAGATCACCAGGTTGTGAATCAGCTACATTTGGTTGGAATCCAAGTGGACCAGTACCATTTATTCCATTTTTAAATGCATAAATTTGTGCTAATGCATCAGCTGGAGTTTTCTGCAGTGCAGGAGCATATGTAACTTTGAAACCTGTAAGGTTTGTTAGATGATCTGCAAGATCTTTATCTGAAGCTTCAGTTGAGATGTAAAATACTTCAGATCCTTTAACGTATCCTTGTGTTAATGGTATCGTTACTGGTATGTTAGTATTACTTAGTTTGTAATCCATCATCTTAGAATTCATCACTTCCATTGCGTTAGCGTGAAGGTTTGGTGCTAGAATTAATGCAATTATTGTAAAAACAAATAACAATGATTTGTGGTAGTTTTTCATTTACAACTAGATTTAGACCATATCATTTAACTTTTTTTCCGAATTTCCACAGGAATGTCCATTTTATACTTTGAATAAATAATATTTAATCTTCTGAAAAAATAGATAGTTAACCAAGAAAATTCTTTCTTCTTAATGTACTAACTATATTCCCGATTGAATGGCGCGGGGAATATAGTTGGGTTGGTAGATTTTGCACTATTTGAGGGGAATTTCCTTCTAGGAATAACTATAGGGTAAAAAAAGAAAAAAAAGGAATTACTTCCTATTTGCTTCGGAGAATATTTTTTGCAACTTTGATGCAACTTCTTGTTTTGCCTCTGCTTGAGTAAGCATTGAGCCCCACATCTTTCCCATTGCTTCAAAGACAGCATCTGCTGCCTTGTCCATAGTTGGGCCATATGCGGCTTCAATTCTCTTTCTCATTCTTTCAGTCATTGCATCGTGGTGTGCTGCAAAAAATGCCTTGTGCCAGCCCATCATAACGTGTTGTATTGGATTCATTGTATCACAACCACAACAATCATCGTATGACTTGTTAGAACCACAAGCACAACTCTCTTCTGTTTTGCATGTTCCGTCTGTGCATTCCATATTACTTTCTTATAGTAACTATAGAAAGGTAAGTATATTAATTAGAAAGTTACTTGTAAGAAAGTAGATGAGGTTTTGGTAAGTTGATGCCGCAGGAACTCAAAGTAATATCAGACCAGATAAAGTGCTGTCCGGTTGATAATACATTCAAAATTATTGGAAAAAAATTCACCATCCACATACTACGAAACATTACCATGCTTGGCCAGAGCAGATTCAACCAGTTTTTAGAATCAATTGAAGGGATAAACCCCAAGACACTTTCTGTCAGACTAAAAGAGATGGAAAAAAGTGAGATTATTAAAAGAACGGTATATGATGAAACACCAATACGAATAGAATACACAGTAACTGAGAAAGGCAAGGCATTAAAACCAATAATTATGCAGATGGCTGCATTTTCAATGAAGTATTGCAGTTGTGAAATATTCAAAGATGGTAAACCCAGAACACTAGAGCAAGTGTTTGGAAAAAATTAATTCATTTTTTTCTCTTGTTTTTTATTATGATGCCAGATATTATGACGATTCCAACTATTGGAATAATAAGTAATAAAAGAAAATCGTTTACTTGATACTTCACATTATCCATGTTATTTTCATTAGAACTAGGTTTGATTTTTTGATTTTCAGATAATGTCTTAATTACATCTTCCGTATTGTAAATACTGGAGCTTGTAAGATTTTCTATTTTATGTGAATAGTTGGTACTTTGATAATTAGATTCGCCTCGTAGTGTTAAAAGATATGCAAATACGTAATCCCCTGCCTCAAAAGTATCATAAGGATCATGAGAGTCTAGGGCATTAGGAGCTACACTTCGTATGGTAATAGTATCGTATTTCTGAGGATTTTTTAAATATTCATACACATGAATAATATAAATTCTATTTTGGCCATCTTGTGTGTCTTGGTATGATATCACCTGTCCTTTGATTATCACATCGGCCATATCAAAGATTTCTTCAGGTGTAGAATACGGCAATGCGTTTCCATATTGAAAATATAATAAAAATAGAATTACTGGAACTAATAAAAAAAAATATTTCATGACAATCCCTTTCTCAATTATCTAGATAAAGTATTCCCATATTCATTTTTGTTCAGTTTTTTAGATTCAAATAAAAATAAGAAAAAGGAGGAGGTTGATTGTTACAATGTTGTTATTCTATGTTTTCAAATCAATGGAACTAAGTATTTTTTCAAGTACATTCACATCTACATTCATAGATACCAAATTGATGTGAATGCCATCAGTGATCAAATGTGCCTGAGATGAAATATTTCGTGAAGGATCACCTTGTTCTAAAAGTACTGTGTAACCATTTATTGTAACTATCTTTCTAGCATCAGGAACTCTGTCTACCATGTCTTGAGCAGTTTTTATCCATTTATCTGCTGCATATGTGTTATCCTTAAGATAAAGAATCACTATTCCATCATTAATTACATCTTCGAATGTTTCATAATCGACGGTTTTTTTACCATTTGAAGTATACACTGCGGTAATCATTGCAGATTGCCTTTCATTATCCACTACAACTCTAGAAGAATCTAGAGTAAAATCGGCTGGAAGGTAATTTGGTAACGATGCTCGTCCAAGTGCAGATGAAGTTTTAGCTATTTCGAAGGAAGTTTTTGGACCATATTCTGAAATTGAAACTGATGGTGGGTGTGGTTCTGCTATCGACGTAGTTTTTACAGAATTAGGAATGGTGTTTCCATTATAAGCCACGCTTATTGAAAACAATATGAATACGGAAAAAACTACAAGACTTATTCCGATCATGTTTTTCTTGGATATTTTTTTGGTTTCCATTATCATTTTAATCATTCCTAAGTACATGGGGATAGAGTTCCGCTACCGAAGTGAAGGTGATAATAATTCGTACAGGATAGATAGTTCAGAGGATTATCTGTTTGACTTGATTTTGACAAGGATACACTTGATGTCCAAGTGGACCAAAATGTATTAAGATATTGGATTCCAGACATGTGCACTACAGGTATTGTTGCGGTGCCTTTGGTTATCTCTGTACCAACTTCTCCACTTCCACTAGCTTGTGTAGAAGGGACAATTTCCATCAAAGTTGAACCTTGTTTGATTTGCCAATATGTATTTGTAAGGCCATCATCAATTGAGAAAGTATAAGATGTTCCAGGAGTAGCAGTAGAATAAATATTCCACCCTAAATCTGCTCCAACATGATGATATGTGTAAATTTTCTCATTTGTGATACAAAGTCCATTAAGATTACCTGTACCTATACCAACTTCAGCCCAATCATTATTTGGAAATCGTACCCACTGTGGACTTAAAGCCCAATCAGTATTACAATTTACCACCGTCATATCAGATGCTTTCATAGTAACTTTATTTCCATCATTAGTGACTGTCCTTTTTCCTGTTGCATAACAATGATTGCCTTGAGCAGAACTACATAATGTTGCTTCTGCATATTGTGCCCATCCAGATACTTGTGATCCAAATGCTAACACTGCAATCAAAGATATTACAATTGCTGTTTTTTTGTTTTGAAGTAATTTCAAAGTCATTGTCATTCATACCTTAAGAACATCCTAATAAGCAGAACTCGTTCCTGCAAGAGTCTTGCAGGAGCAAACAATCTTTTTAAACTAGTTTTTTGTCAGGTCTACTTTTTATAGATTTTTCATTATCGGTGAAAGTCTGCGAAGATAAAATTCTTTTCCCTGATCTGTCAAAGTAACAAGTTCCAGTTTTGTATTTTGGTTTTCTCTTTTTACAAATCCTATTAGATCTAGAAATTCCAGATACAAAATAAAATTATCATAGCTAACATTAGAGCGTCTTGCAATAACAGTCTTTTTCTCTGATCCTAAATCATAAAGTGTAGATATAATTCTCCCCATAATTTCAATGTCTACTCTTTTAAGATGTCTTGTTTCAGATTTATCTGATTTCATATTATCTCTGACTTGGTTCTGTAATGGTACAAGTTTTTCTGAAATCACTGAATTGGTTTTAATAATATTTTTATAATCTAGTTTTATCATGTCTCAAAAATCCACAATAACATTAAAAAGTTTCATTATAATTTGTGATAAAAAATTTCAATAACAGCTAATTTTATCTTATCTTGACTCAGGAAATTATGTGAATACATTAAATTATCACGATCTAACATAGAAAATACAAGAATTATTTCGGTTTTATTAAAAAAAGAAAAAAAGATTATTGATTTTTTGTTGGTTCTATGGTCATAGACCAGTTATTATCAGCTGCAAATCCCTTGTTCTGAATATCATATTCAAATACTGCACCTGCACCGAAGGAATCTATGGATTTTCCTCTTACATCCCAATTACCAGAAATGTAACCCGTGTAAGCCTGACCAGAGTTTAATAATACTGGTTCAGTCATCGTTGGTTTGGGTATGTCTCCAAAGGATTCAGGAGTATATGAAGGATCTACCACCAGTGTTGAAAGCGGCATTATTCCATCACCTGTCCCTCCAACTATTAGGAGGTTAATTACATAGAAAGGTTCTTTTCCAATATTGGTGATTGTGGCACTAATAATTTGATCTCCTTTTAGTGAAAAACCATGACCTAGCTCAATTGATGCACGTCCTTCCTCAAATTTTGATTTTGGAACTTGTCCAGATCTATCTATGGTTTCACTTTGTTCAGATTTGGCAAAGACTGTAATTGTTTGCCCATCGACATCTGTAAGACGACCGTTTGATACGGTTGCTTGGGGATAAATTGGCTCTGTAAAGATAGCTACATCGCTCAAACTATTTGGTTGAGCTGTAACAGAATAACTATACCAACCTATACCAACTATACCTATAGCTCCAAAAATTAGTGAAAGTAAAACTATTCGTCTCATTTTATGATGTCCCCTTTACAATCTTTGAGGTAGAGCCTCTTAATGCAGCATAATAATCTCCTGTAGAGTATATGGCATCAATTCCAAATCCAGCGCAGCCACTGCATTCAGTATTCCAATCATCATATGTCCAAGTATTAGCACTTATGTTGTATATCCCAACTTTGGCATTATCACTCATTGTAACCACGACTTTATCTGCGCCAGACCTAACTGCAACATCAAAGGGCCAGTTTATTGGTGGTATACCAGTTAAGGAAGAGTAGAAAACACTGCCAGTACAACTAGTACTCACACTTCCTATAACTTTGGCAGAACCAAATGTTATCCATGCCTTGTCATTAGTTGAATCATCTGCAACATACCAAGGTATTGCACTAAATGTGGCACATATATTAA
>JBOGRE010000288.1:0-1566 GCA_050749345.1 Nitrosarchaeum sp.
ATATTGCACCACCTCAAGCGACATTGTTGATTACATTTATGGGTGTCATCAATTTATCTCTGGGTGGATTTTTTGGTTGGATCTTTCTTACTCAGACACCAGAATCAAATGACAAAAGAAAGAAAAAGCGCAACAACAACTAGTATGTTTGTTGCAAAATGTATCGCATATGAATGATTAATTCCTTTTTTGTCATAAACATATTTGAACAAAAATCCTATCGGTAGTAACAATATTGCCATGTGTATTTTTACACCCATTGCAATATGGACAAATGCTCATACCACACCATTTTCTTTGATTTTCTAAAATACACCTCTTCTACGTAGTTGATGTGAATAAACATGTACACTAATAATGGAATGAAAGGAATTATGCCCCAAAATCCCTGATCTGCAAATGGACTAAACGCAATGCTGTATCCAAACCAACTCCAATTTAGAATCGGTATCGTTTCAACAAAATCATGTGCTAAAATAACATATGCAAATAGAATTCCAAACGGTATGAGTGCATATTTTATTGAACTTATTCCTATTTTTAGATCATCGATTCTCTTTTTAGTTTCTTTAATACGAAGCGATGATCCCCCTGTTAGAATATAGTATCCAATTACAAAAATATTTGATTGAAAAAAATTCTCTAACATAATCTTTGTTGTTATACATTATAAAAAAATCTAACTCATTAAAGATCAATTTGATTTGATATACTAAATTATTGATATGGTGTATAGACATGACGACTCTGCCAATTTTTAAGTTGATTCTACACGATGATTCCGGTGATATGCGGTTCACCAGTATGACAAATCATGTTTTCTGCTTTTACCCTTACGATCCACTATCTGTTTTTTAATGATATCCAGATTATGATTGACAAAAATGGATGGTTAAAAAAATATTTAGAGTAATCCCACAAAAATATGCCACAGCCCACATTTTTTTGAAAATATCTGATTGGTGTTTTTCAATCAAAGTATAAATAATAAAACCGTTTCATCAAGAAAGAATTGCTAGATTTAGTTGCAAAAAAATTATTCCTTACAAAAGGTAGAGGTGTTCATGAAGATAGATTGACGAGTTTTGAATATGCCTTAAGATATGCTGGAATTGCAGGTACTAACCTCGTTTTAATTTCAAGTATATTTCCACCAAATGCAAAATTAATTTCCAGAAATGAGGGTCTCAAGCAAATCCAGCCAGGACAGATTTTGTTTACAATTTATTCCAAGAATCAAACAAATGAGGCTCATAGATTATGTGCTGCATCAGTTGGTATTGCACGACCAAAAGATACGAATCGATACGGATATCTTTCAGAATATGAATCATATGGACAAAATGAACAACAATCAGGTGACTATGCTGAGGACATTGCAGCACAAATGCTGGCATCATCTCTTGGCATTCCGTTTGATATTGATAAAAGCTGGGATGAAAAAAGACAACAATGGACAATCTCTGGCCAGATTTACAAAACACAAAATGTTACTCAATCCGCAAAAGGCGATAAGGATGGTAAGTGGACTACTGTATTTGCGGCCGCTGTTTTACTTGTCTAGCT
>JBOGRE010000289.1:0-1552 GCA_050749345.1 Nitrosarchaeum sp.
GTCTGTGTGATGTCATTCCAAACTTCACCTGTTAAAATCACATCCTCGCCTTTTGGAACTACTTTGGTATTTCCAATGATTCTTGTAACTCTTGCTGATCTCTCACCTTGGAAATTTTCAATCAAAATAGTTTTGTCTTGAACCTTTACAGTAATTGGAAAGTGTGCAAATACTATTTTCATTTTAATTGTATATCCCGTAATTAGACCTTCACAAATATTTCTGATAATTGATCTTGCGGTGTGCAGTATTGAATAGTCTCTTTTTCTATAACCTTGTGATTTGAGTATTATTTTGCCATCTTTGACTTCTATGTTGACTGGTATGTATCTAAAATTTTTGTATGTTTTGCCTAATGGACCTTGAAAATGTAGCATACGTTTTTTTAATGTGACATTTACTCCTTTAGGAATTTCCACTATCTCTTGGAATTTTTCAATTTGCTCAGTAGACATATCCTATCAAAAACCCTCCCAATCCTTTGTTTACAGCTTCATGATGTGACATAACTCCTTGGTTTGTTGTAACTAACAACATTCCTCTGTTATATGCTGGCAGATATTGCTGCTCCCAATCATTATACTCTTCATTTTTTACTTTGAATCTTGGTGAAATTGCACCACATTTTGTAATTTTTGCTAATAATTTTATTTTAAATTTTCCGCCTCTGTTATCTTCAATATGCTCAAACTCTCCAATGTATCCATCTTTTTGAAGTGTTTTTAGAACTTCGATGCCTAATTTTGAAGTTGGAAGAATAACACACTCACCTTTTCTTCTGGCTTCATTATTGTATAATGTGACAAATAGATTTGCTAAAACATTTTGTGCTGGCATTATTATCACATATTTTTCCTAAAACCTAAAGATGTTGCTACTTCCCTGAAACATCGTCTACAAAGCATTAATTCGTATTTTTGAATTACAGCTGTATAATCGCCACATCGTTTACACCATTTGGAACCTCTACCAAAATCATGTTTCTTCCTTCCTGTTGCTTCGTATGATCTATCTTTTGCCATTATACTATCGTGACTCCAAACTCGCTAACTAGATAATCCTTTGCTTCTTGATTTTTTATTGTGTGTTTTTTTCCAACACTTGCTTTGTGTTTACTTCTTTTTCTAATTCCATATCCTGGTCTAGATAGTGTTACTGAAATTCCAAGACCCAAGATTCCAACTTGCGGATCATATTTGACACCTGGAATGTCGATATGTTCTTTAATTCCAAATGAAAGATTTCCAAAATTATCAAAAGACTTGCCATTGATCTGATTTCCCTTTGAATCAAGTAATCGTTTGAGTAAATCCCGTGCATCTTTTCCTCTTACTGTAACTGCAACCCCTATTGGTTCTCCTTGTCTTACACCCCACTCCCTTTGTGTTTCTTTTGCATTACGTGAACATGATTTTTTACCTGAAATATGATCTAGTGCTTTTTTTGCTACTAGTATTATGTCTCCCGATTTACCTAGTCCCATGTTTAGGACAACTTTCTCCAAAGATATTTTTTTCATTGGGGATTGTGTTATTTGGGACATGTGATCACT
>JBOGRE010000290.1:0-4780 GCA_050749345.1 Nitrosarchaeum sp.
AAATTCTAAAATGTATTTGTAATAAATGCTTCATAATTCGGCAAACTCATCAGCAATCAGACATAGCTTTTATTAATCATCAGCATTTGATTATTCTACTTCTAAGATATATGGGTATTATAACCAATATTTGCTCAACAAACCATACATTTTTCATATCCCAAAAACCAATTATTCATCATGGCTGATATTGATGCTTTGTATCAGAATGTTGCTGCTAAAATTATCCAAAGATGTCATGGCAGCATCAAAATCACAAAACATGGTAAAATTTTAGAAGTTTATGATGTACACAGACACATTTGGAGTAAAGGTCTAGCTGGATTAATAATCAAAGAAGAATGCAAAAATGTAAATTTGAAGGAATGGGAATTTGCAAATGTCAGAAATTATATCATCAAAGAATTGCTTTCTTGATGATATTTTTAGTATCTGAATTTAATATGTCACTTTTCGTATGAGGTGTGGCTCTTTTAACATCACCTGATAGTCTTTAGAGCCGGATAATTCCACTTCTCTTAGATTGTGAGTAGTTACTACTGTTAATGCTTCACAACGTGTGCACAGTATTGTCTGACCATCTGTTTTTCTCTCAAATACAACATTTTTTTCCAATCTGTCATCTTTTTGGCATGTGGGGCACAGTTTTGGCTCTTTTAGTATTGTGATTATTTCTTTTATGTAGATTGTTCTTGGCATTTGTGTGTTTTATCAGTCTCTGGCAAAAAAGAGTTTGTATTTTGATGTTAACTGGCATCCAGCATTTTGTTTCAAACAAAAACCGTTCTTTTAATTATTTGAAACAAAACGTTAGGTATTCAATATATTTCCTAATCTAGCCAATTAACAAATATTATACTATTCTCCTTGAAATATGTCTTTGTCATATTTAAGAGAATTTTTGAAAAAACGACGCTCAAAGTGTTTTTCTTAAAACGTCGTTTATTGTTTTTGAATAACTGTATGTTTCATTACTTTGCTGAATCATCCTAGCTTGACGCTGTCTTAGTTTTTTATCCAGATCATCGTCAATCATGATTGTTATTCTTTTTGACATATCTTCATAATATGTGATATTGTATTTAAATCATATTCATCTATAATACTAGTGCCATTTTTCATCATATTAGTATGATGATATTATATTTGTAGATAAATACTCTCAAGTTTATAACTAAAAATTCTGTTTTTAAAATATTACAAAATTCTATGTTACTATTTCATCAAGACGGTCTTCTTCTTGAGCACGTCTTATCTCCATGGCTATTCTTCTGCCTACTCCAAAGGTTTTACCGTATTGATATTTTGTGTATGGACTGGTGGTTGCCACAATTGGGTTGCCTGGAACGCGTAGTGACACATCGTACACTACTAGTTCCAAATCTTTTGTAATTACACTTTGTAGTGAAAATGGCCCAATGATTCCTGGGGCGTATTCTTTTTTGACTATGTTTACAAATTTGTCTCCCATTTTTATTACTTTTTCAAGCAGTGACTCTCGAATACTTGCCGGTGTGTGACCTACTTCGATATTTTGTAAATCCATATCTATCTCTAATTGCTGTTTTGCAGGAAGTGCATTGTAATCATGTATGTTGGTTTGTAGTCTTCTTTCTATTCCTATAAAATCAACTTGTTTTGATATTGGTGTGTGAAAGAAATTAAAATTCATGTATGTCCCAATTGCTAGTTCTTCAATGCTTGATTTTTCTAAATCTTTTCTAGAGATTAATCCTTGTTTTATTTTTGTCTCTGATTTTTCTTTATAGTCTTTGTATGATGTTACAGTAAAGAAAGCTCGCTCTAGCGGCCTTTTCATTTCCTGAACTTTGACTATGCATGGTTTGTTGATGCTTTTTGGGTCTTTGAATATTTTTGGAAATTTTATCTTTGCCTTTTCTAATAAATAATATTGGTTTCGTTTGGCAGTCCTCTCTTCTGCCTGGAATAATTTTCTATTTCCAAATATTGGAACTTTGAACGAATTTTCTAGAGTTTTGTATCCAAGGTATACTGTTAGTGACCTATGTGGAATCACTATGGTGTTTGTATCTATCATGGTTTTTTGAATTTTAGGTAATGCCATGTCTTTGAATTTGTTTAATACTATTATTTCATTAGCTATTCTGCTAAATCTCTGATATGGCTCTTCTCTGCCTTTTTGGCAATATACTACGGTCTGAAAATTTTCATCTTTTGCCCCATCCATAACTTCTAGTGCAGAATGGCTTCCCATCACTCCTATTCTCACATCAGAATAGTTGGTTACAATTTTTTTAATCTCAGAACCATTAATCACATATTGACTATTCCATAGAAGCTAATATAGCTAATTTTCAATTATTGGCTTGATTCTCTGATCACAAGACTTTTCTGAAAAGACTTGCCTAGATATTTTATGTTTTATTCCCTTGAATTGCAGATGGCTGGAATAATTTTATTATCGGCAATGATTGTGGGTGGAATCTCTTTATGGCTCAAAAGAAGAAGGGAGAACAAATTAGATGGATATGATAAGGCACAAATCTAGTCTACTAGTGCTATACTATATCATATAATAGATAAAATACTATTACGATTAAGATAATTATTAATGAAACTAATAGTCGGCATTACTGGCAGCACGGGCGTAATCTATGGGATTCGCCTCTTGGAGGTTCTCAAGAAATTAAAAATTGATACTCATCTAATAATGTCAGAGTGGGCCATCAAGTGTCTCTCCATGGAGACGGAATTTTCACTAGACTATGTAAAGTCACTTGCAACTAGTGTATCTGATGAAAAAAACATGGCATCAAGTGTTTCCAGTGGAACTCATAAAGTTGATGGCATGATAATTGCACCATGCAGCATGAAGACATTATCTGCAATTGCAAATGGATACGATGACACACTTGTGGCAAGAGCAGCAGGTGTCACAATTAAGGAATCAAGAAAACTAATTTTGATGGTCAGAGAAACTCCTCTTTCTGCAATTCATCTTGAAAATATGCTAAAGCTGTCTAGATTGGGAGTTGTAATTTTACCCCCTGTTACAGAATTTTACACAAAACCAAAAACCATTGACGATATTGTGAATCATGGTGTTGGCAAATGTTTGGACCAATTTGATCTAGAGCACAGTTTATACCCTCGCTGGGGCACTTTTTAAAATAATTGGCCAAAATTGTTTTTGAGAAAATTATAAAATCTGACAGAAAAAAAGTCTTTGAGTTTGCAACAAACTATGAAAATTTCCAAAAAATTCTTCCTCAATACTATCCTTCCATTAGAACAATATCTGTCCGCGGAAATGTGTCTGTTGTAGAAGAACACTTGGTAATTGGTGGACGTGAACTAGTAATGATGGTAAAACATGTGATTGATGAGCCAATACTACATGAACTTTTTGTTATTGGTGGTGATGCTAAAGGGACTCACATTACTAATAGATACGAGCAACTTGCAAATGGGACAAAATTAATTCTTGAAGTTGAATGGAAGGTAAAAGGAATGATGAAGATAACTGATTTGTCTGGAAAAAAGATTGCCGGTGAATATTCTGAAATTGTCGATAAATTTGTTGGAATGATCTAGTCTTTTCTCTCTTCTTCTCTAAATTTTTTTAGCTCTTTTTCTCCTTCAATCTTACCTTTCTCAAACTCTGATTTTGCCTTGCCAAAAGTTTTAGCCAGTTCGGGTATTTTCTTTGCTCCAAATATGAATACTGCCGCTAGAACCAAAATTATCAATATCTCATTTATTCCAGGCATTGCAAGAAAGATACTTGATAGTGTCATATGAGCTCTAGTCTATGATTTAAGATTTAAATCTTTTTTACGTTTTTTATGCCCAATTATCAGCATGCCTCCAAGGTATAGTGCCATCATTGGTATTGCAATAAACCACATGGTAACACCGCTTCCATCTGGAGTTACTATTGCGCCAAACACTACAATTGCAAGTACCGCATATCTGATATTTTTTCTCCAAAAGTCATCGCCTACTATTCCTGACATTGATAGTGCATACATTATCAGTGGAAGCTCAAATGATACTCCAAACGCAAGCAAATATTGCAAAACAAACGTAATGAAATCCATTATGTTCAGAAACGTTATCAATCCAGATACATCTCCGTACATGTAAAGAAATTCCAGCATGTATGGAATTACCAAAAAATATGAAAAGATACAACCTATGATAAATAATACCAATGCTGGTAGCGCGATGCTTCGTGTAACTTTGATCTCCCTTTCTTTTAGTGCCGGCTTTATGAAACCAACTGACTCTTTGATAATTATGGGCATTCCAATTACTATAGCTGCAAGTGCTCCGACATAAATTTGGGCAAAGAGGGCTTGTCCTGGTTCTGTCTGTATTAATTGTACTCCCTCTGGAACTAGATTGTTTTTCATGTACTTTGTAATTTGTGCTGCGATGTTATTTACCGGGTCCAATCCAGGATAGTACAGATGAAACCCATTGAGTTCCACTGGGTATAGATGACACGAAATTATGAATGCAAAAATTATTACTAGAACAATTATTACCCTCACTACTCGTTTTCTTAACTCTTCTAAATGTTGGCTAATCCCTTCAAATGATGACATAATAAAATATCTATCTTAAAGTGTTTTATCTATTTGCCTGGAATTGGAAGCAGCTTTGCTTCTGGCAATCCAGCATTTTTTAATTCTTCCAGACTTAAGTCTTGGAATTCTAATGATATGATGGCTTTGGTTCTAAATTTCTGCTCCATGCCCTTTGCCAAACTTGCAATGTCTTTGCTGGAATAGAT
>JBOGRE010000291.1:0-3467 GCA_050749345.1 Nitrosarchaeum sp.
GGCTTATTTTGTCCTGGAAATCTTCCCAAGGCAAATCGTTTTTTAAAGTTACTCTTATTTCTAAGACTAGAATTTGTACCAACTATTTTTCTTCCTTCAACTTTAGGAGTCTGACCTCTTACTTTACCTGCTTTGGTAAGCGAACCGTGAGTTGCCATGGATTAACAAACCAGAATAGTAAATTTATGTATTATGATTACCAATATTTTATCTTTATAGTTTCAATTACTTTTTCGTGTTCTTTACTTTTATGACGTGCATATCTTTCCATTGCACCTAAAGGAATACCGCCCAAAGATCTTGCAATTGCATTAAAGAAATATCTCTGCGGTCCTTTTGTACCTGTTTTGGTCATGAATTTTTGAATTCCATACTTGAAGTTATGTTGCCAAGTTTTATAGAGCACACCTAGTTGTGCAGGAGTCATTTCATTTCCAATGTTAAAGAAATCAGATTTTTCCAATAATCCAATTGGAACAAAGGTAAGTGCGGTAGCAGTAAACATCGAGTCTGGTTGTTCATGTTCTAGTTCAGTGATTAGACGGATTGTATCCCAAGAATCTTCTGGTTGCTCATCATTATCAAGGCCCATAATCAAAGTAAATGCAGGAATCCAATAATCCTCATTCAAAGTTTTGACACCTTCTTTTACTACCCAATGCCATTCACTTGGAGAGTACGGAGCAAGTTTTCTATCAGCATATTTTCCAATTAATCTCAAACTTCCGGTTTCAAAACCAGCTTGAATTCCAATCATATTATCAGGGCTGGATTTTATAATTTTTGAAAGATTTGGAATGAGTTTCTCATCAGCTATTGCGCCTGCCAAAGTACCATGAGTTGGATTTGTGTGTCCTACACCAGTGGACATGATGACAGTAAATAGTTCTTCTAGTGCTTCACGGTTTGGCTCCATTCCTTTAGCAGTTCTAGGATCCATGCCATAGACAAAAATATCATCGCTGTGTATCCAGGCAGATTTTGCACCTCCTTTTTTGATGTTAACTTCAATTTCACGTTTGACTTTTTCTGGAGAATAGTATCTTAGGGATCTTAGAGTAACGTCACAGAATTTGCAACCTCTTCCACAACCACGCATCACTTCAACCATTCCATGCATACTGGGTTCTACAATTTCTGGAATCTCATCGAGGTCCGGTCTATCCCAAAAATTTACAAATCTTCCATGGATTTTTTTTCCATTTCTCTCAAATTCTTTTATGTTTACTTTAAAGTCACTGCGTTTTCTAAAAGGATCCATATTTTCAAAATCGCCATTAATTAAATAATTAAAGAATCTACCTGCATGTCCATCAATTTCAGGGGCAATGCCACCAAGCTCTCCTTCCAATATAGCATAGATTCCAAATTCCTCAATTTTTTCTGGATCATAATTGTATTGCCAAGTTCCAGAAGCGCCAGAAATAACTTTGGCTTTACTGCCTGTTTTTTCTTTTGCTGCTTTTATTCTGTAGTGTAATTCTGCATTGTAAAATTCATCATACGAAGTTTGTTTTCGACCATAAGTGAAAGTCATGGTAACTGGCCCCATTCCCAATGGGTCCATCTCATATGTGCCAATAACTAGAGTGTCAGGACCGATGAATTTTTCAATATGATCAGGATGTGCGACAACTACATCTTCACGTCTAAAACCATCTCGGAGCAGACCCGCTTCTACTTTTCGCAGTCCATATGGAGCATAATTTGCCACACCATTAGTGTGAGGAATATAATTACAGATAAAATCAAACAGAATCTTTGGAGTTACTTGATTTCCTAGGACTTTATACAAAAGACTTTTTTTATTGCGGGTAGGATCAACTGCAGGTGCACATCCAAAAAATGTGGCTAGTGACAAACCACGATATGGAGACATTAAAGTACGATCGGCAGTTAAAACAATTTTTGGGGTAGCCATACTCTTAAACGCAATAATTTCATGATTAATTTTAAACCTTTGCTGGTCAAACCTAGTAATTTTCTAAAATTCCAGCCTTATTTCTATGAAAATGACCAAATTCCTTGTTTGATAGTAAATGATCACCATCAAATACGGTACCATCTCTGCAAACCAAGTCTTCACCCATGCAGCAGCTTCCACATATTCCAACTCCACATTTCATCATGCGTTCAAGACTTGCTTGAACAAACAATCCTTTAGAGTGTGCTAGTTGCACAGTTTTGTACATCATTATTTCAGGACCGCATGTATAGACTCCATCAAAGTGGTTTTCATTAACTAGTTTTTGGACCATGTCGGTAACAAATCCTTTTTCACCACGAGTTCCATCGTCAGTGGTAATAATTACACGGTGAGGATTATTTTTTAACAGATTATTTGCCAAATCCTCAAAAAAGACTTCATTTTTAGATTTTGCGCCAATTAGAACAGTGACATCATCATTAGGTTTAACAAAAGTCAATAATCTCATCATTGGTACAAGACCAGTTCCACCACCAACAAGCAAAAGTTTTCCTTGCTTTAAATCAAAAGAGTTTCCGTATGGTCCTCTCACACCAATTTGCTGACCCACTTGAACATTGAACAATCCAGTTGATGCAGGACCATGCCTTCTTACTGTAAAAGCAGCCTTGCTGGATTCTTGAGAAATCATTACGCTCATTGGCAATTCATTGATTCCGGGAATCCAAACCATTGCAAATTGGCCTGGTAAAACAGTAGACATTACATCATCGGAGAAAATCAAAGTTCTGACAGTAGGGGTTTCATCAATTACTTTTTCAATCGTACAAATTTTTGTGTGATTACGATTTCTTTGCAAGGCCTACCATCTCATCTATTTTTGAATATCCTTTTCTTTTCATGTATTGAAGTATTCCATGATTGATGTCATTAAAAACATGCATCCAATTATCACCAATTGCACTTCCTAATTGAATTGCAGAAGAACCTGCCAAAATAAATTCAATAGCATCTTCCCATGTAGATATTCCACCACATCCAATTATAGGAATGTTGTACTTTGAAGAAATTTCATAAACACATCGTAATGCAATAGGTTTAATCGGAGTGCCAGATAATCCACCAAATTTATTGCTCAGAATAGGTCTTTGAGTTTCAACATCAATTGCCATGGCTCTAATTGTATTGATTGCAGTAATTGCATCTATTCCAGAATCAATTGCAGCATTTACAGTGTTAAGATAATGTGTTGTCCCCAATCCTACTTTGGCTATAACCGGAACATTGGTAGAATTTTTTACAGTACTAACTATTTTCTTGACTAGTTCAGGATCATCGCCTACTTCCAGTCCTACTTTAGCAACGTGAGGGCAAGACAAATTCAACTCATATGCAGTAACTTTACAATTTTTAAATTGCTTGACCATTATTTCAAAGTCTTCAGGAATAGAGCCTACCAAACTAACAATTATCGGAACATCTTTGTTAGATTCTATCATTTTTGCAAAATTAGGAGCACCTGGATTTGACAATCCAACTG
>JBOGRE010000292.1:0-3251 GCA_050749345.1 Nitrosarchaeum sp.
ATTACTGGAATATCTTCTAGCACTGCAGTTGCAAGAGAGTTTTCTGTCATACTAAAACTACCATCTCCTGCAATGTCCACCACAGGAACATCAGGTCTTGCTACTTTGGCCCCAATTGCCGCAGGAAATCCCCATCCCATAGTTCCAAGTCCAGTAGAACTAAAGAAGGTACCAGGCTGTATCACATCATAAAAGAGGGATGCCCACATTTGATGTTGACCTACTTCAGTAGTTACAATGGATTCATGAGGCAATACTTCTCTGAGCTTTCGCAAGATTTTTGCTGCACCCATTTCACCTGGATGTAGTTTCAAATTTTCTTTCCAATACTCTTTGGTTTCTTTTACATGTTTAATCCAAGTATTTTCTTCAGTTCTTTTGATTGCTTTTTGCATAAGCATCTTTACCATAATTCTAAGTGATGCACGTACATCACCAACTACTGCAACAGATGTGGTCTGATTTTTACCAATTTCAGCTGGATCTACATCCATATGAATAATTTTTAGTCTCTTTTCAAATGCTTCAAAGGTTCCAACAGATCTATCAGAAAATCTTGTACCTATTGCCAATACGCAATCAGCCTCAGTCATCATCTTGTTTGCCTCTGCGTGACCATGCATTCCAATTGGTCCCAATGATAATGGATGATTCTCTGGAAATGCACCTTTTCCTTTGAAAGTAGTAACGACTGGAATCATAAGTAACTCAGATATAGATTGAAGTTCTGCAAATGCCGATGAGATAATTGTTCCACCACCAGCTAAGATAATTGGTCTTTCTGCACTAAGTAACATCTCAATTGCTCTTTCAACATGTGCAATGTCAGGATCAGTCCATGGATGATATCCACGAATTTTGAATTCATCTGGAAAAATCATAAGTGCTTCTTTTTGTTGAACATCTTTTGGAATATCAATAAGAACAGGTCCAGGTCGACCAGTTTCTGCAATGTAAAATCCTTTTCTAACTACTCCCGGGATTTCATCGGGGGTTCTAGGTTGAAATGCATATTTTACAACAGGGTTCGCCATTCCAATAATATCACTTTCCTGAAATGCATCTTTTCCGATCATTGCTACTGGAACTTGACCAGTAACTGCAATCATAGGAGAGGAGTCAGCTTGTGCAGTAGCAATCCCAGTTAGAATGTTAGTAGCACCAGGCCCAGATGTAGCAAAACACACACCAGGTTTTCTGCTGACTCGTCCAAACCCATCTGCCATATGTGCTGCAGATTGCTCATGTCTTACTAAGATGTGTCGAATATTACATCTAGCAAATTCATCATACATTGGAAGGTTTGCACCTCCTGGTAAGCCAAATACTTCTTTGACACCTTCTTTTTCCATAGCAACCATCAATGCCTTGGCGCCTGTCATAGTTTCCATTTTATTCAATCAAATCAATCTCCATAATTTTAATGTGTTAAAATTCAGAGCTGGTTTTACAGTACCAGATCAACTAGTAATAAAATACCTAATATGCCAGTTGTCTTTGTGCTCATTGAAATTCAAAAGTATCATACACGGGATAATTAATAAAGATTCTCAGAGGATTACCGATGTTTTTGATGTGTTTAGTCCAGAAGACTTAAACTGATAATTTTTCATGTTTCAATAACGATTTTGTCTGAAAATGAAGAAATTATTAAAATAATTGAAACATTATTTGAATCAGGAAAGACAAAGGATTTTTCATCACTTAGAGATATCCATCTCAATGATCATAGATTTTCAAGTTTTAGCGATTTGCCACCATATGATCTAAAAGATTTTCAAACTACAATTGAACTAGAGGAATTAAAATTCATAAGTATTTCTGATTATAATTATCAAATTAAAAATCCGAAAATAAGCGTATTTGGAGATACAGCTGTAGTAGCTTTAGAATTAAATCAGAAAGGGATGTTAGTAGATAACAAAGCATACACAGGTGAACATATTTCAATTGAAGGCAGAGCAACTTTTGTGTTAGTTAAACAACCAATATGGAAAATTGCACATATTCATCTATCTAAAATAAAAAGCTAAAAGTTATTGTTTATTTTCTACAGGTTTATTTTGATTAGGTTGTGTTGATTTGATTTGGGGTTTGTTTTGTTGTGGTTTGTTTTGATTAGGTTGTGTTGATTTGATTTGGGGTTTGTTTTGTTGTGGTTTTTCATTACTTATTGTTTGATATAATTTGAATGCCTGATCAACAGTTGCATTTCCATGAACAATATATCTAACAGATCTGATCATGGCTACTGAATTTTCAGATTGCCAGATATTTCGACCCATGTCAACACCTACTGCCCCAGCCTTGATTGCATTGTATGTTAATTGTAATGCATCTCGCTCTGAAATCTTTTTTCCTCCTGCGACAATTATTGGAACAGGACAAGATTGAACAACTTTCTCAAAATTGTCACAATAATAGGTTTTAACAATATGAGCACCTTGTTCAGCAGCTATTCTACATGCCAATGAAAGATAGCGGGCATCTTTTCCAAGTTCTTTGCCAACTGCGGTTACTGCAAGTACTGGAATTCCATATTCTTCTGCCTCATTAACTAATCTTCCAAGATTTACAATAGTTTGATATTCATATTTTGAGCCAACAAAAATAGACATTGCAACAGCGCTGGCATTTAGTCTAATTGCATCTTTAATACTAACGGTAATTTCTTCTTGGGATAAATCTTCACCAATAATACTTGACCCCCCAGAAACTCGTAAAACCATAGGTATGTTAGTAGATGTTGGAACTGATGTTCTTTGTACACCTCTTGTAAGCATCAAAGAATCACAGTATTTTAGTAGTGGTCCAATTACTTTTTTTGGAGTTTCTAATTTTTCAGTAGGACCTAAAAAATATCCATGATCAACTGCCAACATTAATGCACGATTATTTTGTGGTTTGATAATTTGTGAAAGTCTATTTTGTAATCCCCAATCCATATATCTTCGATTTTGAAAGAATAGAAATACCTTTCTTAAGCCTTTCTTATTTTGTAATAATTATTTTCATTGCATTATCACCACTTCTAGCATGATCAAATGCTTTTTGAGAGTCTTGAATAGAATATGTATGCGTTACTAATTGTTTAACATTTATTTGAGATGATTCTATCAATCTAAGCGCTTCTTTGGTGTCAACATCAGATGCAGCATAACTTGTCACCAATGTAATTTCTTTAGAATACATTTTACTCATATTCAAAACAATTGTCGCATCCTTTGAAGGAACACCGAACATCATAACAG
>JBOGRE010000293.1:0-3556 GCA_050749345.1 Nitrosarchaeum sp.
GATCTGGCCCATTCGTAAGATAGTTGCCCGTCTTTGATCAATTTTGCAGATGACTTTACTTTACTCATGAATCACAACGATTTTGTGCTGTATAAAATCTTTAAGACTATTCAGAAAGTCATGATTCAAGCATTGGTTAATTGTTTGATAAAAAATAATATACAATAATTAATGTAGTTTTATTTCAGGATAATCTATCCACATTTCTTTGTGCACAAACATTTGACTGTTTTTGTTATATTCGCTTATACTGCCATACCCATTTGATCCAGATAATGACTGATATTCAAAATATAGTGCAACATAAAGTGGTTCATCGCCAACAGAAACTTTTTCCCACATGTCAGTCTCAATAAAAAACCAATAACTTTTTTCCATGTGAGGTAGTAAAGGTCCAAGATTAAATTCAGTCAAGAGTTCTTTTAGAGATTCTTTTGTCAGAGGTGTTATAGATGCAATGGATTTAGCTTTAACATAAGATGCAGGTAAGTCACCAAAGTTTTTTATTGAAATAGAAAATTGGGAATGTCCATTAATAGAGGCATCCATTTTTTTAATTCCTGAAGTGGGACCTATCCATGGTCTTAGGCGATATTCAGTTTCAATTTTACTCATTCTAGTGGAAGCCTCCAAATGCCTAAATGTTCTAATCAGGGCAAAAGCAAGCACAATAGTTCCAATTCCAGTCAGCCAGTGAGCAATACCAATCCACAACTCTAAAGAGTTTACAGATACGAATTCAGTGTCCATTAAATTTTACAGAATATCATAATATTCAAACATTTAGTTTTAACTTAAATTAGATAAATCCCAAATAGTGCTTTTTCAGTTTTAGGATCAAATCATGATCATTACAATCCAAAACAATTAGAATTTAATATAACAGAATCAGAGGTTTAGCAGCATGACTTGGAAGAAAATTGCTGAAAAAGGAGAAATTGCTGCAGGCAAAGGAAAGGCCTTTAAAATTGACAATAAACAAATTGCAATATTTAATCAAGACGGATATCATGCGATAGATGATCTTTGTGTCCATCAAGACGGCTCAATTGCACCAGGAAAACTTGAAGGATATATAGTAGAATGCCCATTACATTTTTGGCATTACAATATTAAAACAGGAGAATTGAAAGACTATCTAAAAGATGTAAAATTAGAAACATACCCGGTTGAAGCAAGAAATGATGGAATTTACGTGAATATTTAAAGGGTTAAAAGAATAATGCTTTTAAAACCAAAAAATCACACCGATTTTTCAGATATTAATTTTATAATGTTTTGAGAAGACAAAAAGATCATTTCCCAAAATTGGAATGTTTGAAGTACTTTTTATACTAGAAAACAAAATAAAAGTATTGCAAAGTAAAATAGTACTCTCAATGGTAATAGGGATTCTAATCATAGGAGTAACACAATTTGTATTTGCAGAGGAATTAAAAACATACATTGCTGTAGATAAAGAACAATTTGAACAACCCGAATCAAAATATAATAATCAACAAATTACAATTTCTGGACTAGTTGAAAATTATACAAGAGGTCTTGATATCACCATAATAATCAAGTATCCAGATAAATCCCAAAATGAAATTATCACGTATGCCACAAAGAAAGGTGAAATTTACACATTATTCCAAATTACAAATGATTCACAAATAGGAACTTATACCGCAGTTTTGAAATATAATGGAGTGGAATTAGCATCCACATCGTTTGAAGTTTTAGAAAATCAATAATTAATCGAGATTAAGCTAAATAGAGACATCTTAAAATTGAATTATTCTGATCTAAGAGACAAGTATTCTTTAAGAACGACAGTGTTCAAAAGAAGCAATCAAACGGGATATTTGGTACAATTTTTATTCTCACATATTATGCAAATTAGGTATTGAATCAAGATATCATTAATGAAATCACAAATCAGGACTATTCTTCAATTACTAAAACAATTGAAAATTTCTTATCAGAACAAATAGAAAAGAATCATGCTGAAGGAGTGATTTTAGGATTAAGTGGTGGAATAGATTCAGCAGTTTTAGCATATATCTGTAAAAGAAAATTAAAAGAAAAAACAATGGCAATCATAATGCCAGATACAGAAATCACGCCAAGTATAGAGACAGAAGATGCAATGAAAATGATCGCACTTACAGGATTAGAATACAAAGTAGTCGATATCAAGCCAATTGTGAATGAATATTCACATTATCTTGAACCAAATGAATGGGCCAAGGGAAATCTCAGAGCGCGTATAAGAGCAAATATTTTGTATTATTATGCAAATGCAAAAAACTATCTGGTATTAGGTTCAAGTGACAAAAGTGAATATTTGATGGGATATTTTACAAAATATGGAGACGGTGCATCAGATTTAGTTCCAATAATTTCACTATACAAATTACAAGTAAGAAAGATTGCAAAATTTTTAGGAGTACCTCAAAACGTCATTGAAAAAAAGAGTAGCCCACACCTATGGAAGGAACACGAAGCTGAAAAGGAAATAGGAATATCATATGAAGATATAGATTCCATACTTTATTGTATTTTTGATAAAAAACTCTCAGTTGAAAAAACTATTGAAACTTTACAAGTTGAAAAACAAATTGTGGAAAAAGTATACCAATTGCATTTTAATAGTATGCATAAGAGAGAATCACAACAAAAACCCTTTGAGGATTAACAATGAGGCTACAAGACACGCTTAGTAATTCAGAACAAATGCTAGATATTTCAAAAAAGGTGAAAATTTACTTGTGTGGGGTTACAGTTTATGACGAATCACACATAGGACACGCAAGGACAATAATTGTTTTTGATGTTCTAAGAAAATACTTGGAGAGCAAGGGAATAGGGGTGGAATTTATCCAAAATTTTACAGATGTCGATGATAAAATAATAAATCGTGCAAAATTAGAAAATACAACTGCAGAACAAATCAGTTCAAAGTACATTCAAAATTATTTCAATGACTTTGATAGATTAAATGTAAAGCGTGCAACAAACTATCCAAAAGCAACTGAGCACATAGACGATATTAATAATTTTATCAAGAAATTAGTTGAAAAAGATATAGCATATGTCTCAAAAAATGGAGTATATTTTTCAGTATCAAAGTTTCCACAATACGGTAAATTATCAAAAAAGAAGATAGACGAACTGCAATCAGGGGTAAGAATTGAAGTAGATGAGACAAAAAAAGATCCCCTGGATTTTGCATTGTGGAAGTTTTCAGATATAGAACCACTCTGGAATAGTCCATGGGGTAAAGGCAGACCAGGATGGCACATAGAATGTTCTGCAATGAGCATAAGATATCTTGGAGAAAATTTCGACATACATGGGGGTGGCAGGGATTTGATATTTCCTCATCATGAAAATGAAATTGCACAGTCAGAATCATTTACAACAAAGCAGTTTGCAAAAATTTGGATGCATGTGGGAATGGTTACAATTAATGGTGAAAAAATGTCAAAGTCACTTGGAAACATCAAATCAATAAAACATGTTTTAGACAATTGGGGATCAAATGTAATCAGATTATTTTGTTTATCAGGAC
>JBOGRE010000294.1:0-19407 GCA_050749345.1 Nitrosarchaeum sp.
ATTGATGATACTATGAACAAACAACTAATGGTAATGCAAGAAGATCTTCATTTTGGAATTGGAAGAAAAAGAAAAAAATCTTCTATTGGAATTCATGATTTAGATAAAATTTCTTTCCCATTGACATACACTACTACTAAAAGAGATCACAAATTTGTTCCATTAAATTTTGATAAGGAACTTACAATATCTGAAATTCTTGATAATACTAATGTGGGACAAGATTATGGAGCACTTCTTGGAAATTCCATCCAAGTTCCACTTATTTTAGATTCAAAAAAACAAACTGTATCATTTCCACCAATAATTAACGCAGCAGTAACAACTGTTACAACAAAAACAAGAAATCTCTTTGTTGAAGTTACTGGAATTAACAAAGATGATGCAGAAGACATGCTTTCTATTGTTGCAACCATACTTCAAACTGCTGGGTTTACTCTAATATCTACAAAAATTTCTGGTGCAAAAAATACTTCCCCCAAATTAGAACCAAAAAAAATATTGATTAATTCAGATCTAATCAATCAAATACTTGGATTAGATCTTACTAATTCTCAGATTGTGTCTTCTCTCAAAAAATCAAGACTGGATGCTACATTAAAAGGAAAAAATATTATTTGTAGTATTCCTTCATACCGCTTTGATATATTTGGTCCAATGGATTTAGTTGAAGAAGTTACATTAGGTTATGGAATACAAAATTTAGAACCTATTTTATCTCCCTCACAAACTTTAGGACAAACAAATCCAACATCAATAAAACTAAAATCCCTTAGTTTGATAATGATTGGATTTGGATATTCTGAAGCACTAAATTCAAGCTTGATAAGTAAAAGAGTTCTCTATGAAATGACAAACAGAGAACCTATAAACATGATCTCAGTATTAGATTCAAAAAGTCAAGAACATACAATTTTACGAGATTCTATTCTTCCAGGATTATTAGAAAATCTCTCCAGAAATATTCACACCTCTTATCCTCAGAAACTCTTTGAAACAGGGACTATTTTTTCTCAAGGAAATCCTGTTGATGAAACAACTAGTTTTGCAGTAATCAGTGCACATCAGGATGCAACTTTCACTGAAATTAAATCCATTTTACAATCTACGTTAAAAACTGGTTTTAATCTAGAAATTGAAACAAAAACTTTTTCACATCCAACTTTTGAGGAAGGTAGAACCGCCTCAATTTTAGTACACGGTAAGATAATTGGAATTATGGGCGAAATTAATTCAAAAACAATTGAAAACTACAAGATCCGCGTTCCTGTAGTGGGATTTGAGATTTCTCTTTCCAGATTGATATTTGACTAAATTTTTTGATGGTTATGTATTGAACATTTTTGACTGTATTTTTTCTACTTGAATTATCTTTGTACTAAATTGCATATTTGAATTCCATTTTTATATTTCTTAGATCTCTTTTCTAATTATACTAATCATGTTGATTCCTTTAGAATTTGTGCTTGGTGACTGAGTCTTTGTAATGTCATAGATCAATGGTTTTTAGCATAGCTAAATCTATACTTAAACGCCCAAGAGCAGGCACACAGACGGATTAGGATGATGTCGATCGTAATGATGCCAATGATTTCTAATTCACCCAGGTGTGCTACAAGATGGGCAACCCCGGTTAGAAAACCCAAGGAGGTTTAGGCTAAAATTACCAATGATCTTGCGCGAGTCAGAACCGGGGAACATTACAAATTTTCAAAAACATAAAACATCCCACAATGATATGAATTATGAACATGGTAAACTATTGGTTAGCCAAACAAGAACCTGATGGACCTAGGGGATACAATTTTGAAACTCTAAAAAAAGATAAAAAAACAGTTTGGGATGGGATTCATAATAATCTAGCACTAAAACATATGCGAGAAATGAAAAACGGTGATCTTGTTTTATTTTATCACACTGGCAATGAAAGACAAGCAGTAGGTATTATGGAAGTAATTTCAGAATCATATCCTAATCCAAAAGAAGACAATAAACGATTCATTGTAGTTGATGTAAAATATAAAAAATCATTAAAACGATCAGTGACTTTAGATGAGATGAAAAAACAGAAAAAATTTCAAAATTGGGAACTAATTCGTATTTCTAGATTATCTGTAATGCCTGTTCCAAAGCATATTTGGGATACTATTATTGATATTTCTCAAAACTAAATTCGGCATAATCGGTTTATTGATATAGTCGATTTGTTTAATGAATACATGGCAACAGCTTATGTTTTAATAAACTGTGAACTAGGTTCCGAAGAGGCTATCATACAGCAACTTAAGGGTCTAGATGGTGTGAAGGAAGTTCATGGTACTTTCGGAGCATATGATATCTTGGCCAAGATTGAATCTGATACTGTTGAAAAACTCAGAGAAACAATTACTTGGAAAATCAGAAAAATTGAGAAGATTCGATCAACACTAACCCTCATGGGTATCGAAGGCCAATCATAAGCACTCTTTTTTCTTATCATGATTTTACATTTTATTTTTGTTGTGAAAGAAGAGGATCATCAAAAACGTAAACTAGAATTTGAATATGTAAAACAAATGGGAAATTTTTACAAAGTTTGGATCAAAGAAAAATTTGGTAGAGATTTTGAAATTCAATGTGATGAATTAATTACAAAACCAAGAAGTATATTTCAAAAATTAGATACATACACACTCATTAGGGATCACGAGCAAAGAGGAACCCACATTTATCATTTCTATCTTTGTCATTTTAGACCATTTTGGACTGATTGCACATGTGAAGGATATCATGCTGAAAATTTTGGTATGGTTTGGTGGCATCCTCCAAAAAATCCTTCTGATACATTGTTTCTTGCAGAAAAAAACTGTACTACTGTTTCTCATGTATTGGCACATGAACTTTTACGATCATCAGGACACAAAAAATTCATTGAAGATGTTCATGAGATTTGGACCAAACATTTCTACAATCAATTACATTTTGAACAATATGGAGCAAACTTTGAAAAAACAGAAGGAAAACCCATGTTTCTTACAATTGACATATCCAAGATTAAAACAAAATAAAATCTAAATGTCTGAATAATACAAAGTAAATTTTTTGTAGATTGAATTTAACACTTTGTTACTGAATAAATATTATTTTCAAAATTTGCAGTCTTGAAATCAAGTTTATTTTCAGTATCATGCGTTCTGGATTTGCTCAAATTTTCAAGCTCAACTAATGCATCACCTCTAAATCCTACTGAAGAACCATAAATTGCATCATTTAACATGGTTCCATGATCTCCTTTCTTAATATCATCAACCATCTCATAGAATCGTATGGTTTCTTTTTTGTTTACAGGGTTTCCAGTTGCTTTGTTATATGCAACTGCAATATACATTCCATTGTTTTTTACAGCGACAGGAATTTTATGATTTGTTCCGCCTGCTCCTGGAATTGTTTCGTTTACTAAAACCTCGCATTTATGATACATGCTAGAAACATATGCATAAAATCTATACTGTCCATATTTTCCTAAACTATCTTCTTCACACCCAACAAATACTTTATGTAAAAGTTCTAAAGCATCATCATTCATACTTTGTAATCTATCATCTATTCTTCCTCTTTCTAAAAGGTCTGATTTGCATTCTTTTGCAATTAATACTAAAATGAAATCTGGTAAATTGTAATTTTTTAGAGCGGCAACATATGCACCTGCTTGTGACATTCCAAATTTTGGGAAACCCTTATTGACCATCTAAATACCTCCATTTAGAATATTTGTAACTCATCAACAATCAATTATAAAGATGCTTTTAGTTTATAATTGTTAAGAAATTAACACGCCTGTCGTATATTTATTGTAATTTTTGATTGTAAATATTAAATTCCGGTTAAATTAACTGAATGATGTGGAAACAGGTACTACTCCAGAATTAGTAACTCGTGTTTACAAAAAATTACAAGAAAATATTCAACAATACCGCAAAATAATTGGAAGACCATTAACACTCACTGAAAAAATATTGATTGGGCATTTTGATCAAGTAGAAGACAAAAATCTTGATGAAGGTAAAAATTATGTTTTCCTTATTACTGATAGAGTAGCATTACAGGATGTAACTGGACAAATGGTCATGTTGCAATTTATGCAAGCTGAACTTCAACAAACAGCTTTACCAACAACAGTTCATTGTGATCATCTAATTCGAGCTCAAGTAGAAGGTGACACTGACATGAAAATTGCTCTTGATGAAAATAGTGAGGTTTTCAAGTTCCTACAATCTGCTGCTGGTAAATATGGATGTGGTTTTTGGAAACCTGGTGCAGGAATAATTCATCAAGTTGTTCTTGAAAATTATGCATTTCCAGGCGGATTGATGATTGGCACTGATTCTCATACTCCCAATGCAGGTGGTTTGGGAATGATTGCTGTTGGAGTAGGTGGATTAGACGCAGCAGAAACGATGGCTGGAATGCCCTGGGAATTACTTTATCCTAAAAGAATCGGTGTAAAACTAACTGGGGAACTAAACGGATGGACAGCACCAAAAGATATCATACTCAAGGTAGCTGAAAAACTAACAGTTTCAGGAGGAACAAATTCTATTATTGAATACTTTGGACCTGGAACGAATACTATTAGTTGCACTGGGAAAGCTACCATTACCAACATGGGTGCAGAAGTAGGTGCAACATGTTCTATATTTCCATATGATCAAAGAATGGAAACTTATCTAATATCTACAAACAGAGAAAAAATTGCTGAACTTGCAAATAAAAACAAAGAATTGCTTGTGGCAGATCCTGAAGTAGAATCCAATCCAGAAAAATTCTTTGATAAAATTATTGAAATTAATCTTTCAACATTAGAACCTCATATTGTTGGACCGCATACTCCTGATCTCGCAAGACCAATATCTGATTTAGCTGATGATGTAAAATCTAATCAATACGTTGATCTAATATCTGTCGCACTGATTGGAAGTTGCACAAATTCATCTTACGAAGATATGTCCAGAGCAGCAAGTTTAGCTGAACAAGCAAAATTAAAAGGTATTAAATCAAAAATTCCATTGCTAATCACACCTGGTTCAGAACAAATCAGAAGTACTATTGAAAGAGATGGACAAATGCATTCACTAAAAGATATTGGAGCTACAGTATTGGCAAATGCATGCGGTCCATGTATCGGTCAATGGGAAAGACCTGAATTAAAAAATGATGAAAAAAATACAATTGTAACTACTTTTAACCGAAATTTTCCAGGTCGTAATGATGGTCACAGAAATACCCTGAATTTTATTGGTAGTCCTGAAATGATCATTGCACTAGCTTTGGGAGGTAGACTTTCATTCAATCCCCTAAAAGATGAGTTGACCGCAGCAGACGGAACAAAATTCAAACTTGAACCCCCAAAACCTGCACCTGAAGTCCCAAAAAATGGATTTATGCTACCTACAGGAATTTTTGTTCCTCCTCCTGAACATTCAAGCAATATTGAAGTGATAATTGATCCTAATAGTAAAAGACTTCAGCGTTTAGAACCATTTTCCATATGGGATGGAAAAGACTTTGAAGATATTCCAATAATGATTAAAGCAAAAGGAAAATGCACCACAGATCACATCTCTCCTGCAGGTGCTTGGTTGTCTCTTAGAGGCCATATCGATAATCTCAGTGATAATATGCTCTTGGGTGCTGTTAATGCATTTAATGATGAAATTGGTAAAGGAAAGAATCTCTTAAACGGTCAACTTGAATCTTTTTCAAAAATTGCAAGACAGTACAAAGAAAAACAAATGAGATGGGTAATCATAGGTGATAATAATTATGGCGAAGGAAGTAGTAGAGAACATGCTGCAATGACTCCAAGGTATTTGGGATGTGCAGCTGTTATTACAAAAAGTCTTGCCAGAATACATGAAACAAACTTGAAAAAACAAGGAATTCTAGCGTTGACTTTTAGTAATCCTGATGATTATAATAAGTTCCAAGAAGATGATAGAATTAGTCTTATTGGATTGAACAATTTAGAACCGCAAAAACCCATTAAATGTATCATTAAACACAAAGATGAAACAAAAGATGAAATTTCTCTTAACCATTCTTACAATAAATCTCAAATAGAGTGGTTCAAAGCTGGTTCTGCACTAAATGTTTTGAGAAATAAATAATATTCTAACGTGGGGCCGACCGGAATCGAACCGGCGACCTACGGGTCACTACAGCTCCAAACTTACATCATCCGTGAGTCAGTTTAGCTTAGTTTACCTTTGGAGCCCTTAGCGGTGATCTATCGTATACACTGTCGCCCTACCAGGCTAGGCTACGACCCCACGAACAAGAATGAAACAGACTAGAATTTTAAGTTATTTTAACCAAGATTTATTTGCGATTAATCTTGATCTATAACCGTTAAGGTAAATCATGGTAAAACCAATTATTTTAGTAATAGCAGCAATTCCTGCTATCATTGCAATTTTAATTGTTATTCCATTAATCACAAAATCAGATATTCCATACTCTGCAGCTAATCCAAATGATGTAGTTGAAATTGAATATACAAAATATCAATTGAAAAAAATATCTTTTGGTGTAACAGAAAGAATTGGAGCACAAAAAACTGAAATTCTATTAATAAAAAATAATGGCGAAATAAAATATACCGTGACTGAAGATGGTTATCCAAAACCAGATATTAAATCACATCTGGATGATCAAAAACTTCGTAAATTAAAAGCCTTAATTAAAGAAACTGGATTTATCTCAATTCCTTCTGAATCATTTCCGATACGTGACAATGTAACTGATTTTCAAAAATCAAATATCAAAATTACTCTAAATGGAAGAATAAATCAAATTAACTGGCCAGAACAAAATGCAACTGACAAATTCATACCTCCAATAATTTTGATGGTAGAATCTCAACTTGATAAAATTGCAGAGCAAATTAGTGAATAGGTACAAATAGTCTCTGATAAAACTCTGACTATGCTTCCACTTTCAGGCGAAAGAATTGATGCAAAAGGAATAATTAAAGACAAATCTGATTCTGGTAATATTTTACGTGGAACATCCACCTTGAAACGTGGTTTTGCTCATATGCTAAAAAATGGTGTAGTGATGGATGTTACTACAGTAGAACAAGCTCAAATTGCAGAAGAAGCAGGAGCTGTATCTGTAATGGTTTTAGACAAACTACCCTCTGATGTAAGAAAAGCAGGTGGTGTTGCACGAACTGCAAGTATTAGAATTATTGAAGATATTATGGGTTCGGTAACAATCCCAGTAATGGCAAAATGTAGAATTGGGCATGTCTATGAAGCAAAAGTTCTTGAGGAAACTAATGTGGATATGATAGATGAATCAGAAGTTTTGACACCAGCTGATGAAAACCATCACATTTGGAAGTGGGATTTTACAACTCCTTTTGTTAATGGGGCAAGATCATTATCTGAAGCATTACGAAGAATTGAAGAAGGAGCTGCAATGATCAGAACTAAAGGAGAACCTGGTACAGGAAATGTTGCAGAGGCAGTAACTCATATCAAAAAAGTAAATGATGAATTAAGATCAATAAAGGCAATTTATGACTCTGGTGATAATCAGGATCTAGTTAGAATGGCAAGAGAATTCAAAGTATCTTATGATCTAGTTGAAGAAACTGCAAAACTTGGAAGATTACCTGTTGTTAATTTTGCAGCAGGAGGAATTGCAACCCCTGCTGATGCTGCATATTTGATGTCTCTTGGGTGTGATGGAATATTTGTAGGATCTGGAATATTTAATGCAGATGATGCTAAAGAAAGAGCAAGAGCTATTGTATTGGCAACTACTTTCTGGAATGAATCCGACAAAGTAAAAGAAGCACAAAAAATGATTGATGAAAGACAATCTATGTTGGGATTGGATGTTAAAACCCTAGAATTAAGAATGCAAGAACGTGGAAGTTCAGCATGAGTTTCACTATTGGAGTTCTAGCAATTCAGGGTGATGTGCATGAAAATATTATATCTACTGATATGGCACTAAAAGAATTAGGTATCGAAGGAACAGTCGTAGGTGTTAAAACTGCAGAAGACATTTCCAAACTTGACGGTCTAATTATTCCTGGTGGAGAAAGCACTACAATCGGTCAACTTTCTCTTGTGAACAGTTCACTTAAAATAATAAAAGAAAAAATTGAACACGGAATGCCTGTATTGGGAATATGTGCCGGCATGATTATGCTCTCAAAGACATCTAATGACCATGTTGTTGGAAAAACAGATCAACCTCTTTTAGATTTACTTGACATTGAACTAGAAAGAAATTCCTTTGGGAGACAAAAAGAATCATTTGAAGCAGACATTTCTATGAATTCTATTAACATTCCAAAATTTAATGGTATTTTTATTAGATCTCCATCTGTTTCTGACATTGGTTCTGGTGTGGAAATTTTAGCAAAATTTAATGAAAAAATAGTTGCTGTCAAAAAAGGCAGTATGATAGGTGTTGCATTTCATCCTGAATTAACAAAAGATGTTTCTTTACACAAATATTTTGTAAATTTGATTAGGAAATCAAAAAAATAATCAAATATGTTCAATCATCAGCAATTCTTTTTAACTACAATTTAGACAAATTTTAAAATGAAAACAAATTTTACTTTAGTCAGTATATTGGTAACTATTTTGTTTGGTGGTACCTTTGGGTTATTTCTCATTGATGATGCTTTTGCACAAAATCTTCATGTAAGTAGTGCTGATTCTGAGGCTTACAAAAAACAAAAAGAATTAGAACAGAAAAAAGCTGATCTACAAGAGAAATCAGAAGAAAAACAAAAAGAATTAGAACAGAAAAAAGCTGAACTTGAGATTCACAGAGAAAATCTTGAAGCAAAACAATTAAAAAAATTAAAAGAATATGAAGAAAAGTTAAAAGAGATTAAAGATAAATCTCAAAACAAAATTGAAAAAAACATATCTAATAATCATGAAAAATTTTCTCCAGAATCTAAACAGTTTGAAAATAAATCAATTAAAAAATCCGAAGAAATTCAGAAAAAACTTATAGCAAAATTAGACAAATTTGGTTTGAGAATAAACAATATTCTTGATAAAATAAACGATGGAAAATACATGGGAGAAAAAATCAACTCTTATAATTATACTGAAACATATGAATTAGTTTTTGATCTAGTAGATGCTTCTATGATAAATGATAAATCACATACATCATCCCTAACTGGAAAAATGAATTTTACCACATTTGATAAAAGTAAATCTAATCTTAAATTGAAATTAGATGAATGTAAAATTACTGTTGATGAAATTAACTATAATTGTGGATTTGGAAAAGCTAGAACCATATCTTCTGGAGAATCTGGTGCCAAAGAATCTCTTGTAATTGTAGCATTTTTAGAAGATGATGTGTTAGAAGATGTTCATACTACACTAAAAATTTTCCTAAATGCTGATATTCCAATTAATAAAATTAAACAATCACAAGTTTCAATTCTTGGTCCACAAAGTAAAATTTCAAATCTATGGTTTCTTAATGGAACTGCAACTCTAAGTAAAATAGTTTCAACTTCAGAAAAAACTACGTCTGGAAATAATTCTACCATTATTCATCAAGATGAAATTTCAACTAATGATAAATGATGAAAAATAACAACTTATTTTTTATGTCGAGTCTCATTTTTTCCCTTATCCTAATTTATTTGCCTATTCAATATTCATTCGCAGATACAGGTGTCGTTTCTATAGATTCTAATGATGTCAAATATGATATTAACAATGGTAACATTGAATCTATTTTTCTAGATCCCGATATTTTTGAATTAATTGTTACCATGAATACTCAAGAAGATGGAACTATAGAAATTACAATTCCTAGAGAACTTTTGGATGCAAAATTTGAATTATCTGATGATATGTTTTTCGTTTTAGTAGATGGTTTTGAAAATGATTATGTTGAATCTCAATCTAATTTGAATTCTAGAACTTTAATGATTCCATTTTTTAATGGAGATTCTGTAATTGAAATCATTGGAACACACGCACTAAATCCATTTATCTTAAATCCAGAAATAAAAATTCCTAGTTGGATAAAAAATAATGCTGGCTGGTGGTCAAACAATCTCATAGATGACACTAACTTTGTATCTGGAATTCAATATTTGATCAAAGAAGGAATAATGTCTATTCCACAAACTCCATCAGGACAATCTACACATCAAGAAATTCCATCTTGGATAAAAAATAATGCTGGCTGGTGGGCAGATGGATTAATCACTGACACTGACTTTGTATCTGGAATTCAATACCTGATTACAAATGGAATTATGCATGTATGATTTAGGCTCAATTATCAGATAAATTATGCATGTATTTCAAGTCATTTTTGAAAGATTCCAGACTTTCTGGAATTGTTATTGTGATTGAATCCTTTAATGAAAGATTTTTTGTCTTTTTTTCATTCCATACTTTGGAATTAAATTCTGTTATTTCTTTTGTAATCTTACTTTGATTGTACCCTAATCCTGATTCTACTTGGTGTTGTTTATGAATACTATCTGATGAATACAAAGTTTTCCAAAGGTACTCTGTGATAAATGGTGTAATTGGTGCTAATAATTTTAAAATTGTTGATAATGTTTTATGTAGTGTATATATTGCACCATCTCTTTCTTCATCTGTAAAGCCAATTCCATATGCTCTTGCTTTAACCATTTCAATATAATGTGCAGCAAAAAGATTCCAAGTGAATTCTCTAATTGCAATTGCAGGAATGAAGAAATTATATTCATCATATCCTTTTTTACATTCTTTGATTAAATTATCTAATTCAGATAATATCCATTTATCCGTGGATATTGGAGTTCCTGATTCAATTACGGGAAAACTAGACAAAAATCTAGAAACATTCCATAGTTTACTGAGAAATTTTTTTGTTGATTCAATTTTTTGTTCATTACATCTAAAATCATATCCATGATTAATTTCACTCGCACTCCAAAATCTAAAAGTGTCTGCTCCAAATTGTTCAATTACTGGTAAAGGATCAATTGCATTTCCTTTACTCTTGCTCATTTTCATTCCTTTTTCATCAAGACCGTATCCCATAATCCATGCTTCTGACCATGGTTTCTTCCCAGTGAGTTGTTCACATCTTAGGAGTGTATAGTATAACCAAGTTCTCACAATATCTTTTGCTTGAGGACGAATTGTTGCAGGATATACTTTGTTAAAAAATTCTTGATCTTTGTTAAATTTACTGATAAAAAGAGGTGAAACACTAGAATCCATCCATGTGTCAAATGTTCTCTCCTCGCCTACAAATTCAGTAGTTCCGCATTTAGAACACTGACTGATAGGACATTTTTCTATCCATGGTTTGTAGTATTTTCCAGGCTCAGGAACGTGAGGTTCAGAACAATTTTTGCAGTACCAAATAGGAATTTCAGTACCATAATACCTTCTTCTTGATATTGGCCAATCAATATTGATGGATTCTAACCAATTCATCAAAATCTGTTTATGCATGGCAGGATAAAATGTAATTTCTTGTCCTAATTTTTTCATCTTCTCAATAGATTCTTTTTGTTTTAGATAATATTCTTCCATTGGAATTATCTCAATTGGATTTTTACTTCGTTCAGATACTGGAGTTCTATGAATTACATCTTCAATTTTTTCTATCAGTCCTTTATTTTCTAAATCTTCAATGATTTTTGCTCGTGCTTGTTTTGGCTTTAATCCAACATAATCTCCAGCTGTCTCTGTCATTTTTCCATCCAATCCAATTGCAATAATTTCTTCTAATGCTAGTTCTCTAAATAACGCCACATCATTTTGATCACCATAACTGCATACCATAACTGCACCAGAACCAAATTCTTGATGAGCTGAATGATGTATTTTTAGTTCAACCTCTACATTAGTAATTGGTACAATCACTTTTTTTCCAATAAATTTTACATATCTTTCATCCTCTGGATTTACGATTATGGTTTTACATGCACAAAGAAGTTCTGGTCTTGTACTAGCAATGATTATATCATTATCTGTATCCTTGATCTGAAATTTCATATAGACTAGTTTAGTTGGTAAATCTTCATATGTAATTTCTGCATCTGCAATAGTAGTACCTGAAACCCAATCATAATTATTTGGTCTATTTGCAAGATACACTTGTCCTTTTTTCCACAATTCAATAAATGTAGATTGTGTCAATGTTCTATATTCTTCAGAATCTGTTCTATAGTAATTGGAGAAATCTCCGCTAATTCCTAAACTTTTCATAATTAATATCATTTCATCTTCTAAATCATCTAATGCGGCTCTACATAATTTTAGAAATTCACCTCTCTCAGTTTCACGCATTCTAATGTTGTGTTTTTTCTCTGTGTAAATCTCCACAGGAAGACCGTTTCTATCAATTCCTATTGGAAAATATACGTTCTTTCCAGCCATTCTTGCAGTACGCGCTATCATATCAATTTGAGAATAATGTGCTGCTGCACCTATGTGCCATGGTCTGCCAGATGGATAAGGTGGAGGTGTATCTATTGTAAAATTGTCTTCCTTTGGTACAAATTCATAAATTTTTTCATTCACCCATTGTTTGAGAATCTCTTTTTCTAATTCTGGGTTCCAAGCTTTTTCCGCAATTTTTGGTTCCATTTCTTAACTATCTTGAAATATTTGCAATAATGTGAGAACCCTTGTTATATCCTTCATAAATGTAAACACCCACAGCTTCTACATTTTGAGGTAATTTTGGAGCAAGTAGTTTGATTATTTCACTTGAAAGATTTTCAACAGTAGCTTCTCCTTCCAAAAGATACGCTGTATTTTTTGGAACTTGAATATCAAACATCCCTTTTGGTCCATCAAATTGAATCTGATAGTGAGAATCATCTTCTTTTTTTAGATATTTTCTATTAATGAAAAATTTATGATCAAATACTGTAACAACTTCTTTTATGATTTTTTTTGCTATTCCAAAATCCAACAGGAGATTATCTTTCATTTGTCCAACTAATTCAACCATGACTGAAGATGTATGTCCATGTAGAATAGAACATTTCTCTACTAGCGGAAGAATATGTGCATAATCAAATGAAAATGATGGATCTTCTAGAAATATTGATCCTGTTTGAGGTGTTTTATCATAGAATACTATGTCTTGTAATTCTTTAATCTGTGACGTATATTTTGGATGTCCTACGGCCATCACTTTTTCTTCAGGTAGTTTTTCTTTGATTTCATTATACTTTTTTATATCTTCCTCATTATCAATTACTTCAATCAAACCTTTCTTTGTTTTAAAATCAACAGTTACAGAACTCCCATTTTTCAATGATAACTTGTAATCATACTCATAATCTTCATCAAGAAACGAGAGCATCTGTGCTATTGTCAATTCGGTTCTAGTTCTCATTAGATTGCCTTTTTTGTCAATATACCTAAAATCTGAATCCAAAATTGTGGGACTTGAAGCCATGTCAAGTCAACTGGCTTAGCTCTGTATATAAATTCTCTAACACATAAAATTAAAAAATTATTTTATTCAGTACTTTGAAATTATTCTAGTGAATTTAGAATTTTAGCCAAATTGATATCATTTTGAGTGATTCCTCCAGCATCATGAGTTGTTAAATCTACTACTATCTTGTTGTAAACGTTAAACCATTCAGGGTGATGATTCATTTTTTCTATGTGCATTGCAGCCCTTGTCATGAACCCAAATGCTTGATTAAAGTCATCAAATTCAAATTCTTTATGTATTTTATTATTTACAACTGTCCAACCCTTTAGGTTCTTTAATTCATGATCTATGGATTCAGATGATAATCTTATCATGATTTTATATTTAATATGCTAAATTAATAGTTAGATGTTTAGACTAATTATAATTACTTTGTATTGCAAATGGTCTGATAATTAGTGAATAAAATGAAAAAAGAACTACTTGATAAAATTAAAAATTCTATTAAAGAAAACATAGTGGAAAAGAAAATAGGCATTGCATTTTCTGGAGGTGTTGATAGTACATTAATTTCTAAAATCTGCTCAGATTTAGGATATGATGTGACTTTACTAACAATAGGTTTTCCAGAATCACATGATGTATTATTTGCAAAGGAAGTTAATCAACAATTGAAATTAGTTCATAATGTTTTAGAAATTGATTCTAATACTTTTCGAGAAGTATCTCACAAAATCCAACAAGCAATAAAAACTGACAATCTATCTTGGAATGAAAATTGCATTGCATTTTACTATGTATCAAAACTGGCAAAAAGTTTGGGAATTGATATTGTTGTTACTGCAAATGGAATAGATGAACTATTTTGTGGATATAATGTATATAGAATAGCTATATCTGAAGGAGAATCAAAGATTCTTGAAGTTATGAATTCAAAACTAGACAATGAAATTAAAATGATGAAAGCAGTTAATCAAATATCATCTGAATTTGGTGTTAGGATTGTTCAGCCTTTACTGTCTTCTAATTTTATAGAATTTGCTAAAACTATTCCTATATCTGAAAAAATTCATGATTCTGAAGATCTACTTAGAAAACACATTATACGAAAATTAGCACATGATGTAGGCGTTCCTGAAATTTCATATACAAAAAGAAAAAAAGCTTTACAATATGGTTCTAAAATTCACAAAACATTGTTAAAATCTAAATAAATTTTTTGACAGTTTCTTGAACTATCTTATTGACATTCTCTATGATTAGTGGAGAAGCACCAAGATGTTTTTCTGGAGAAAATATTGAGTCAATTTCTTTTTCTGTAAGTTTTGTTGAAAATGCTTTATCATTTTTAATTGCATCAATATATTGAATTTCTTTATCTTTTACCTCAAAGGCAACTCTTTGTACGTCTCTGTAGGCAATAAATCTTGGAACTCCTTTTTTAATTAATGCCTCTAAAACAAATTCTGCAAATATTTGTCCCTTTGTAATATACAAATTATCTACAATTTTTTTTTCATTTACCATTAAATTTAAAATTATTTTACTCATGGTTTCTAACATTTCATCTACTAAAATGGCTGTTGTGGGAAGTACAAACCTCTCATTTGCTGAATTTGAAAGATCTCGTTCATGCCATAGTGGAATGTTTTCAAAAGTTATTGCTATCTGACTACGTAGTATTTTGGATAAAGATGAAACTCTCTCGCTTTTAATGGGATTTCTCTTTACTGGAACTGCACTACTCCCCATTTGACCTTTCTTGAATTGTTCAGCAACTTCACCGATTTCAGTTCTCTGTAAATTTCTAATCTCAACTGCAATTTTTTCCAAAGTTGCACCGATCAGTGCTAATTCAAATACATATTCTGCATATCTTTCTCTTGGAACTATCTGTGTGGTTACATCTGCTGGAAAAAGGTTTAATCGTTTTGCAACTCGCTTTTGAACTTCGAGCGATTTTACTCCCATCAATGATCCGGTACCAACTACTCCGAGTGTCTTGCAAATCAAAACCCTCTTCTTAATTTCTTCAATTCTTTCTACATGTCTTGCCATTTCTGCTGCCCAATTTGCAAATTTTAATCCAAATGATATTATGCTAGCATGTTGACCATGAGTTCTACCTACTGCTGGAATTTTACCGTGTTGAATTGCTCTTTTTGCTAATAGTAATGCCATTTTTGCAACTTTAGGTTCAATGATTTGTAATGCATCTCTCATTTGCATAGAATTACTAGTATCTACTAAATCATTACTTGTTAATCCATAATGAATCCATGGTCTTGTATTTTTTGTACATTTTTCACTTAATGATTCAACTAGTGCTGCGGTATCGTGATCACTTTTTGCTTCTAATTCTTTGATTCTTTTTACAGTAATTTTTCCTGACATTGCAGCCTTGTGAATTATTGTGCCTGCTGTTTTTGGAATAATTCCAATTTCACTTTGTGATATTGCTACTGCTCCTTCAATTTCTAATTGATAATTCACTTTTTTTTGCTCACTAAAAATATCTATCATTTCTTTAGTACCGTAACGCCCGCTATCTATCGGTAAAATTGCCAATGATTACTCTCTTAAAACATCGAAAATAAATCTACTTATGATTTAAATTGGCTTGAGGTAAAATTTTACCATTCCTTATGTCTACTACAACTCCTAAAAAAATTGGAGAAAACGAGTATCTTATTGACGCAGACTCAAATCTTGGAATGAAAGTTCCAGTAAAAATCTACGCTGATGAAGAATTACTACAGAAAATGTTATCAGATAGAACTATTATACAGGCAAAAAATGTTGCAACCATACCTGGAATTGTGGGTTATAGCGTAGTTTTACCTGATGGCCATGAAGGATATGGATTTCCTGTAGGAGGTGTCGCAGCTATGGATGCTAAAGAAGGCATGATTAGTCCTGGTGGTGTAGGATATGATATCAATTGTGGTGTTAGATTACTTCGTTCAAATTTAACTGAGAAAGACGTTCGTGCAAAACTAAAAGAACTTGTAACTGATCTTTTTAGTTCAATTCCGTCTGGTGTTGGCTCTAAAGGGGCAATAAAACTAAGTCACTCTCAACTTGATGAAGTTCTTGTACGAGGTGTAGATTGGGCAATTGATAATGGATATGGTTCATCATATGATGCAGATGTATGTGAGGAAAATGGGCAAATTAAAAATGCTGATCCGAATAAAGTTTCAGATAAAGCAAGACAAAGGGGTGCTCCTCAACTTGGAAGTCTGGGTTCCGGAAATCATTTTCTTGAAGTGCAAAAAGTATCTGAAATTCATGACGAAGAAGCAGCAAAAAGAATGGGGATTAAAGAAGGAACTATTACAATTTTAATTCATTGTGGTTCTCGTGGTTTTGGTCATCAAGTCTGTAGTGACTATTTGAGAATAGCAGAACAATCTATGGAAAAATATGATATCCATTTAGCAGATAGAGAACTTGCATGTGTTCCAAATACATCTGAGGAAGGTGAATCATATCGAAAAGCAATGTTTGCTGCATTAAATTTTGCGTGGAGTAATAGACAAATGATTACTCATTGGACAAGAAAATCTTTTGAACGAGTTTTTAATCAAACAGAAGCTGATCTTGATATGAGTTTAGTTTATGACGTTGCTCACAATATCGCTAAAGTTGAAAAACACAAGGTTGAAGGTAAGGAAAGAAAAGTTGTGGTTCATAGAAAAGGTGCAACGCGTGCGTTCCCTGCAAATCGAGATGAAGTTCCATTAAAATACAGAGATCTTGGACAACCTGTTTTGATTCCTGGTTCGATGGGAACTGCTAGCTGGATATTACTTGGTCAACCAAATTCAATGGATTTGAGCTTTGGTTCTACTGCTCATGGTGCTGGTAGAACAATGTCTAGATCAAAAGCAAGAAGAGATTTCACGGAAGATAATGTTAGAAAATTACTTAGTGATAAGGGCATATTTATCAAGGCATTAACGCGTGATGGAGTTGTGGAAGAAACTCCTCAAGCATACAAGGACGTTGATGCAGTAGTCAATGTTTCTCATAATCTTGGAATAGCCACTAAAGTAGCAAAATTGGTGCCTATAGGTGTGATAAAAGGTTGAGTGACGAAGACTCTGAGCTTGAAAGACTAAAGGCAAAAAGACTTGCAGAAATGCAACAAAATATTTCTACTCGACAAGAAATAGAAAAATCCACAAACAATTTAGAGCAAAAAGAGATAAAACATCCTCGAGATATTCTTGTTGAACATCTGGGATTTAGAGGTCTAGAAGTTTTAACAAATGCAGAATTACAATTTTCAAATGATACAAAAATGGTTGTAGAAAAATTAGCTGAACTAATTACCTCTGGAGAAATTACTGAAAATATTGATGGTGGAAAATTGTTGATGTTGTTCAGATCAATAGGTCTTAACATAAGAATGGAAACTAAGATCAATATTGAACAAGATGGAAAGTTTGTATCGCTATCTGATAAATTAAGTAGTCATTCATCAGATGATGGTGAAGAATAGTGGATACTGTTTTTGAAATAAGTACAAAAAATTATGGTGACGATTTGTTACTAATAAAAAAAACACTATCTCACATGGAGACGCTAGTTGGTAGTTCTAATGGATATGCTCTGAGTGAACCATCTTCCAAATTTGGATGGACTTTTTTCAAATTATCTTTTAAACCTAACCTGCAAAATGGAGTTGAAGAAAAATTTGCAGATATGTTAAACAAATACCGATTGAACAACAAATCTCAAAAATTTACTCAATTTATGACTGATTATTTTTAATCTAAAGGTTGTAACATCAGAATTAAAATACTCGACTAGACCCTTCTTCCTCTTTTTCCACCCTTCTTCCTAGTGGTGTCATGGGGAATTGGTGTTACATCATCTATTCTTCCAATTTTAAATCCTCCTCTTGCCAAAGCTCTGATTGCAGCTTGTGCACCTGGACCTGGTACTCTTGAGCCTACTCCTCCAACAGCTCGTACTCTAATATGAAATCCTGTAAATCCTTTTGTATGTGCAACTTCCACAACTGCATTTGCAGCTTTCATTGCAGCAAAAGGTGATGATTCGTATCTATCTGCGTTAACATGAACTCCACCTGAACTAATAGAAACAGTTTCTCCTCCTGTTAGATCAGTCATATGAATAATTGTATTGTTATAACTACTGTAAATATGAGCAATACCCCATTTTTCTGGACCTTCTGTCTTTGTTTCTGGTCTGGATTTTGTTTGAACCTTCTCGTGTGTTTCCTCTTTAATTGGGGATTCTACAATCTCAGCTTCAATTTCTGACAATGTCTACAAACATCTTAAAGGGTTTAAAAAACATTGATTTTTTGAATCTACCTTATTTTGGACACACTAGATTATCCATTATTGCTCAAATACTATGGGTTATTAGCTCTTGTATGGGGTCAATACTTTGGCTTGCTGTAGGTGTTGCAATTACCTCGGCATTATTAGGTTCGTTGGTTTTTGAATTTTTAATGCCTAACAACATTTCTTCTGTAATCGCATTAGAAGAAAAATGTGAAAAAATTGCCAAAGAGGGATTCCAAATACATGTTTCATATCCTGATCTTCAACCAGATCAACTCCCTACAGCTGATATGAATAGATTGATGTATCTTGATGAAATGTGGATTAAAGATTGTGTTTCTGGATTGCCCGCGGAATCAATTTTCAATATAGTTCAAAAAGTAGAACGCAATTTTCACTTTGGTGAATAATTTATTTTCTAAAGTGATGCCAACCTAAATCTTTCAACGGAATAAATTTTTCTTGCTTTTCAAGAAACACTCCTCTACCTTTATCTACATATCCAATTTCAATTATATGTGTTTTTAATAATAATGCATTTTTTTTAATTAATGATTTATTTTTTTTTGAAGCAGTAAATACAAATTCATATTCTTCTCCACCATGAAATACTAAATCAATTGGATCTATATTGTGT
>JBOGRE010000295.1:0-4880 GCA_050749345.1 Nitrosarchaeum sp.
GTCTAATATTGATTAAAAGTGATGTTAGTTCTGTAGCTGTATCAATTATGGTCTCTTTGATTTTACTTTCTACTCCATCAAATTCCTGTTTTTTTAAGTCACCAATAAAGTCTGAAAGATTTCTATAGAAATCAGGATTAATTTCTTGAATTGAATCACTTTCAGTTTCTCGTAGGACTATATGATGTAATTTGTTAAGATCGATTTCATTTGTTTCTGACATTGCTTACCTAATCCTTAAATCTCGGATGTATTTGTGTTTGATTGAAGCATAAAATTGCCCTATAAAGTTAGTCATGGAAAAGCAATCCAAGTAACATATTCACCAGATGAAGTTTTCGCTAGAATTCAACATGAAGGAATTCAGTTCATAGATCTACAATTTACAGGTCTCACCGGTCGCTTCCATCATACCACAATCTCAGCAATCACCTTTACACCTGAGCAAATGAGAGATGGACTGCCAAAATTAGACGGTTCGTCTATAATTGGTTTTGCTAATATTAATGACTCAGATCTTATTTTAAAACCAGATCCTAATACTTTTGCTATTATTCCATGGATGACTGAAAATAAGACTGCAAGATTACTTTGTGATATCTATTGGGGTGGAGATAGAGGTAGACTATCTAGAGATCCAAGAGGAATATCACAAAAAGCAGAAGAATATGTAAAATCTCAAGGATTTGATTATAGTGCTTGGGGTCCGGAAGTAGAATTTTTTGTTTTTGATAAAGTACATTGGGATGTTTTAACTCCATACAAAGGTCAGTCTTATTCAATTGAATCAAAAGAAGCTCCATGGAATAATGAAGGGACAGGATACCCTATGGGTCTTCAAGAGGGATACTATCCAAGTACTCCTTCAGATACTTTGACTCCATTTAGAAATGAATGTGTAAATATATTGAATAATGATTTTGGTATTATATGTGATAATCATCATCATGAGGTTGCTACTGCAGGACAATGTGAAATTGATATCAAATATGATTATATGACGAATGCTGCAGACGCTGCCCAATCTTATAAGTATATAATAAAAAATGTAGCACAAAAATATGGAAAGGTTGCAACTATGATGCCAAAACCTGTTGCAATGGATTCAGGGTCTGGTATGCATGTTAATGTAAGTTTATGGAAAGGAAAAGAAAATATGTTCTATGATGTTGATGATGTAGATGAGTTAAGTCAAACTGCAAAATATTTTTGTGGGGGAATTATCAATCACGCAAAAGCATTATCTGCAATTTGTAATCCCACTACTAATTCATATCATAGACTCGTCCCTGGTTATGAAGCGCCGGCTTATATCGCATGGAGTGCAGGTAATAGATCTGCAATAGTAAGAGTGCCACAACATATGAAAGGAAAAAATTATGCTAGTCTTAAGAGATTAGAATTTAGGGCTCCTGATCCTTCATCAAATCCATATCTTGTATTTGCTGCTGTTACTGCAGCTGGAATGGATGGAATTAAGAAAAAGATAGATCCTGGTGATCAAATTCGTGATGATATTTTCAAAATGACAAAATCGGATAGAGCCAAAAGAGGAATAGGAGTTTTACCAAAGAGTCTTGGTGAAGCATTAGATGAATTAGAAAGTGACAGAAAATTCCTTAGTCCAATTTATACAAATGATGTAATTGATAAAATTATAGAGTTAGGTAAAAGGGATCAGCGGGAAATTTCGATTAGACCTCATCCACATGAATTTTATCTATATTTTGATATCTAAACTCTTCCAGTAATTTGAAAGATATAGAATAATGAAATGGATATTAGAGCAAAACCTCCACCAAGAAATATACCGCGTCTTTTTTCAGAAATGGCAGATTTATAGAGTAAAACTCCACCTGTAAGACCAATGAATAACACTATAACTCCAACTACCACACTATCAAAACTTGTGTTAGTGATTAATGGATAAAAGAATCCCGAAAGTAATGCAAAAAACGCTATTAGATAGACATACTTGAATCCTGAGAGCATTTTAGATGTAGTTTTATTCAATGTAAATAGTAAATGAGATTATCAAATAAACTTTTGAAAAATAATTTGTTAGCAAAATGATTTACATCATTCCGCCCATATCAGGCATACCACCCATTCCGCCCATTCCAGGCATACCACCCATTCCGCCCATTCCAGGCATACCACCTTCTGCTCCAGGTGGTGGTCCTGCAGATTTTTGTGTGGCAATAACATCATCAATTCTAAGAATCATACAAGCTGCCTCTGCAGCTGCGGAAACAATTTGAAGTTTAACTGCTAATGGTTCAATAATATCACTTGACTTCATATTTCCAATTTTACCTTTCATAACATCAATTCCAGTCCATTTTTCTCCTTTCATTTGTCTAGAACGAAGAACAGTAAGTGTATCAATTGGATCCATTCCGGCATTTTCTGAAAGTGTTAAAGGAATTGATTCTAGAGAGTCTGCAAATTTTTCAGCAGCTAGTTGTTCTCTACCTTCTAATGATTTTGCCCAACTTCTTATTTTAGTTGCAGCATAAGTTTCAGGTGCACCACCACCTGCAACAATTTCTGGTTTTTCAATTACATCTTTTACTACCATAAGTGAATCATGCACTGAGCGTTCAACTTCATCAACTACTCTTTGAGAACCACCACGAAGAAGTAAAGTGACAGATTTTGGATGTTTACAACCTTCAATGAATACCCATTTATCTTCTTCAATTTTTCTTTCTTCTACTAATTGGGCATCACCTAGATCCTTTTCAAATATATCATCTAGATTATTTACAATTCTAGCACCAGTTGCTTTTGCAAGTTTTGTAAGATCACTTTCTTTAATTCTTCTAACTGCAATGATTCCTGCTTTTGCAAGATAGTGTTGAGCCATATCATCAATTCCTTTTTGACATAATACAACATTAGCTCCAGAACCAATTACCTTATCCACCATATTTTTTAGCATTCTATTTTCCTCATCAAGGAATGATTTCAACTGTTGTGGATTTGAGATGTTAATTTTAGCATCAGTTTCAGTTTTACTAATTTCAAGAGCTTTGTTAATTAAGGCTATTTTTGCATCAGAAATTTTTCTAGGCATTCCACCATGAACAATTTCTTTGTCAAGCACAATACCTTGAATAATAACGCAGTCTTTAATCGAACCACCGGCTTTCTTTTCTACTTTAATATCGTCAATATCAACATTATATTTTTCACCTTCTTTTTCAGCAACTGCAAGAACTGCTTTCACGATAATATCTGCTAATTGATCAGAGTCTTTTCTTACTAGTTTTGTTTGCATAGATGTTTTTGCAATTTTATTAAGAATTGTTTTGTCATTTGCAGTCACAGTTTCAGCAATTTCTTGAAGGAATTGTTTTGCTTTTTTAGCTGCCTTTCTATATCCATCGACTATGATTGTTGGGTGAACATTTTGATCTAAAAGTGATTCAGCGTTCTCTAGAAGAGCGCCAGCTAGAATGACAGCCGATGTGGTGCCGTCCCCTACTTCATTATCAGTAGTCTTTGATATTTCAACTAACATTTTTGCTGCTGGGTGTTGTACATCAATTTCTTTGAGAATAGTTGCACCGTCATTAGTAATAGTAACATCTCCCAAGGAATCAACTAGCATTTTATCCATACCTCTTGGACCAAGGCTAGTACGAACAATTTCAGCAATTATCTTAGCTGCTGCAATATTATTTTTTTGTGCGTCTCGTCCTTTGGTTTCAGAGCCACCTTCCTTTAGTAATACAACTGGCATAGTACCTTTAGAAGTTGCTTGCATACCCATAGATGGAAAAACATCCTATTCCCCTTTTATACGTTGCAGATCAAAAACTTGTAAATAAAATAGTATAAAATCGGTGTTTTTAAATTGGGAAAATCAATTTGTAAAACATGGTCAAGTCAATAAATAAAGAGTCTTACAGTAAAATTTTCTCAAAGTTAAAAGAACATCATAAATGGTTTGAAAATTCTATTCCATTAATTGCAAGTGAAAATATACCAAGTCCAGCAGTTAGAGAAGCAATAATATCAGATTTTGGTAATAGATATGCTGAAGGTTGGCCTGGTGAGAGAGTTTATGCAGGATGTGTGTACATTGATGATGTTGAGTTTGAATGTATGAAGCTTGCAAAGAAGTTGTATAAGGCTAAATTTGCAGATGTAAGACCTATTTCTGGTGTAGTTGCCAATCTTGTAGTATATTCTGCTTTTACGAATCCAGGTGATGTAATGCTAGCACCTTCAATTCCTGCAGGAGGTCATATTTCTCATGGTAAGAAGGAGCATTCAGGAACTGCGGGATTAGTTCATGGATTAGAAATTGAATTTTATCCATTTGATAGTGAAGAGATGACAATTGATGTTGATAAAACTAAACAAAAAGTGGAAGAGTTAAAGAAAATTGGTCGTCTACCAAAGATGGCAATGTTTGGTGGATCGTTGTTTTTGTTTCCACATCCTGTCAAAGAATTGGCAGATTTTCTAAAAAGTTTTGGTATGCATATCAATTATGATGCAGCACATGTAGCAGGGTTAATTGCTGGTGGAAAGTTTCAGGATCCATTACGTGAAGGTACAGATACTATGACTATGAGTACTCATAAAACTTTGTTTGGACCTCAAGGCGGACTTGTTTTGGGTTCTGAAAAACATGAAGATGTAATAAAGAAAGCAACATTTCCTGGATTGACTAGTAGTCATCATATTCATCATATGGCAGGAAAAGCAGTAGCTTTTGCAGAAGCATTGGAATTTGGCAAGGATTATGCCACTCAAATTATAAAAAATGCAAAAGTGTTTGCTGAATCTCTTAATGATGCTGGTTTCAAAGTATTAGTAGTTTACTTGTTTTTTTTAGTTTATTATAAAATTGCTGTTAATGTTTT
>JBOGRE010000296.1:0-5140 GCA_050749345.1 Nitrosarchaeum sp.
ATGTTAGATTTTTTAAAAATTTATGATGATTTTATGCGAGCTAAACAAGTATTTACAGAAAATAAGATCAATACAGAAGGATTAGACTCCATTTTGAAAAATATGGATTCTTTGTTAGTAAAATATAATGTGACTTCTATAGATGCATTAGGTGAAATCTTTGATCCGAATTTTCATGAAGCAATATCTATTATTACCGATTCTGAGCTAGATGATAATACAATTACAAAAGAACTTAGGAAAGGATATATTTCTCATAAGAGAGTTATTAGACCGTCACTGGTAGAAATATCAAAAAAATAATGATGAAATAAAAATGGCTAAAATAATAGGAATAGATTTAGGAACAAGTAATTCTGCGGCTGCAGTAATAATGGGTGGAAAACCAACTATTATCCCTGCAGCAGAGGGTGCTACGGTAGGTGGTAAGGCATTTCCTTCAGTTGTAGCATTTACTAAAACAGGTGAACTTTTGGTAGGTGAACCTGCCAGAAGACAAGCTGTAACTAATCCTGACAGTACTATTGCTGCAGCAAAAAGAAAGATGGGTTCTGATTATACTTTTAAAATCCAAGATAAAAATTACAAACCTCAACAAATTTCCGCATTTATTCTTCAAAAAATAAAAAAAGATGCTGAAGCCTTCATAGGCGAACCAGTTGAGAAAGCTGTAATTACTGTTCCGGCATATTTTGATGATAATCAACGTCAAGCAACTAAGGACGCAGGAACTATTGCTGGTCTTGATGTTGTAAGAATAATAAACGAACCAACAGCTGCATCTTTGGCATTTGGATTAGATAAAACAAAAGAAGACATGAAAATTCTTGTATTTGACTTTGGTGGAGGAACGCTAGATGTCACAATAATGGAAATGGGCGGTGGTGTATTTGAAGTAATGAGTACCTCTGGTGATACACAATTAGGTGGAACAGATATGGATAAAGTTGTAATTAATTATGTTCTTGATGAATTTAAGAAAAAAGAGGGAGTTGATCTCTCTAAAGATACTACTGCAATGGCTAGAATTAGAGAAGCTGCAGAAAAAGCAAAGATTGAACTTTCTACAGTTATGGAAACTGACATTAATCTACCTTTTATTTCTCATGATCCATTATCAGGTGCAAAGAATCTTGAACTAAGAATAACAAGAGCAAAACTTGATGAATTAATTCGACCTATCATTCAACGATGTAAACCTTCTATAGAAAAAGCAGTTGAAGATGCTAAACTATCAAAATCTGATATTAACAAAATTGTAATGGTTGGAGGACCAACAAGAATGCCACTAGTGAAAAAATTTGTTGGTGAAGTACTTGGAAAAGAACCTGAATCTGGTGTAGATCCAATGGAAGCAGTGGCTATGGGTGCAGCAATTCAGGCAGGAATTATTGCTGGTGATGTAACTAGCGATATTGTATTACTTGATGTAACCCCATTAACGTTAGGAATCGAGACTTTGGGTGGAGTAAGGGAACCATTAATTGAAAGAAATACAACCATACCTACATCAAAAAGTAAAGTTTTCACTACAGCAGCAGATAATCAAATGGCAGTAACAATTCATGTAGTACAAGGAGAAAGACCTATGGCAAATGATAACGTTTCTTTAGGAAGTTTTAATCTTACAGATTTGCCACCTGCTCCAAGGGGTATTCCTCAAATTGAGGTAAAATTTGACATTGATGCAAATGGAATAATCAACGTATCTGCAAAAGATCTCGGTACAAAAAGAGAAGCAAAAATCACCATTTCATCTAATTCAAAATTATCAAAAGAAGAAATTGAAAAACTAAAAGAAGATGCCGAAAAATTCTCTGATGAAGATAAAAAGAAAAAAGAAAAAATTGATCTAAAAAATGAAGCTGAAAGTTTTATCTATACTGTTGAAAAACTTGTAAATCACGATCTTAAAGATAAAATATCACAAGAACAAGGAATTAAAATTACTGATGCTGTAAAAGAAGTTAAAGAATCACTTAATAAGGAAATTGATGAGCTTAAACCAAAACTTGATACCTTAAAATCACTAGTGAATGAAATTACTACCGAACTTTACAAAAATGTTGGATCTCAATCTAATTCAGACCAACAAAATACCGGAACCGATAGTCAACAAGAACAAAATAACACTCAGCAAAATTCTGAATCATCTTCAACTGATGAATCTAAAAACTAACAAATTTCACAATTTATACATCAATTACAATTAAAGGATGAATTATGACTGCAAAACGTGATTATTATGAGGTTTTAGGAGTTTCAAAAACATCTCCATCTAATGAACTCAAAGCACAATATAGAAAATTAGCGTTAAAATTTCATCCTGATCGTAATAAATCTGCTGAAGCTGGAGAACACTTTAAAGAAATTTCTGAGGCATATGCTGTCCTTTCAGATCCCGAAAAAAGAAAAGTTTATGATCAACATGGCCATGCTGGCGTAGATGGAAGATACAGCAATGATGATATTTTTCAAGGTGCACGTGGTGATTTTAGTGATATATTTGGAAGAAGCGGTGGATTTGATTCAATTTTTGAATCTATCTTTGGTAGAACAGAAGGAACTAGTTATGGACAACAGAGAGGTTCTGATATTCTTTATGAAACCTCAGTGACTCTTGAAGATGTTCTTCATGGTAAAAAAATGGAAATCAACTTACAAAAAGAAATATTGTGTGAAATCTGTAATGGTTCTGGATGTAAACCTGGTACAAAAAGAAATACCTGTTCAACATGTAATGGTCAAGGTCAGGTACGTAGAAGTAGAAGCATGGGATTTGCATCATTTGTTACTGTAGAATCCTGTTCAACATGTAGGGGACAAGGCTCGATGATACAAACACCATGTAGTGAATGTAAAGGAAACGGCAAGAAGAAAGGTAGCAAAAAAATATCATTTGATATTCCTCCTGGCGTAGATACTGGTGACTATACTGTTACAGAAGAAGGAAATGAAATGCCTGGTGGAATAAATGGAGATTTAATTGTTAGAATTAGAGTTCAACCTCACCAAAAATTCAAGAGAGATGATATGGACATTTTTTATGATCAAGATGTATCTATGGTTGATGCTGCTTTAGGTCGTGAAATTACAGTTCCAACTTTGGATGGAACTGAAAAAATTAAAGTAGAATCTGGTAGCCAACCAAACACCATCATAAAATTAAAAGGTAAAGGTGTACCACATATGAATTCAAAAAGTAGAGGGGATCAATACATACGAATTGTCGTTAATATTCCAAAAAAACTTAGCAAACATCAAAAAAATCTTTTAGATGAATTCCAAAAATCTAATGAATAATAGGTAATAAAATTGAAAATTGCTTTAGATGTTGATGGTGTACTAGCTGATGTAATTGAATCATGGCTAATTTACAGTAATAAAATTAGACCTAGTATTACTAAAGATGATATAACAAATTGGAATTTTTGGAAAAAATTTAAAATTAATAGATATGACTTTTATGAAGAGTTAAATTTATGTTGGAAAAACTGGGACTCTATTCCTCCAACAGAAGATAATTTATCAATAATTACACAAAATCTTTCAAATTTTGGACAAGTTGATATTGTTACAGCTCGAGAACTTTCAACTGATTCTTTTGTAAAAAATTGGCTTAAACTACATGATGTAACTTATCAAAATTATGTTTCAGTAATTGATGGTTCAATGAAAGGCGATTTGGATTATGATATTTTTATTGATGATTCACCGCTAAATGCAATTAAATTTTTAAAACGTAAAAAAAATGTTTTTCTATATTCACAACCTTGGAATCAACACATTTCTAATCAAAACATTCAAAGGGTTTCTACTTTATCCGAAGTTATTGAAAAATTAAAATCATAATCATTTAGTATTCTTGACAAATTTTCTTATTGTAACTTGATGACCACTTCGTATGTGAGATATGTGATGAGTATTCAATATTTCTCCAATTTTGTCATCACTGTAGAATTTCATGTTATAGCGTCCTAGAATCTTTTTACAATTACTACAATAAATCTCTCTGAATTCCATTTTCATACAGTTAGTTGGTCTAATGTATTTTAACTAACACAATATAATAAAGAAACTTATTGTAGATTTCAAAAATTCAGATTGCGGGAGTCGCCCAGCCTGGTCAAAGGCGTAAGGTTCAGATCCTTATCTTCTAGGAGTTCGTGGGTTCAAATCCCACTTCCCGCATACAATTATGACTAACTATTTTCCAAAAATTTCTTTATCTTTTCTAAAAGAAGATTATTTACCATTTCACCTGATACTTTTCCTCTTAGCTCTTTCATAGCAATTCCCATTAATGGGCTGACTGCACGCTCTTTTTGGTTTTGAATAATTTCTTTATTATTTACAATAATATGCTCTATGACTTTTTCAAATTCTTCTTTACTAACAGTCTCAATAGATGTATTTTTTATTGCATCTTCAATTGTTTTTGATTTTCCAGACATAATATTTTCAAATATAATTTCAATTGATTCTTTAGCAATTTTTCCTTTTTCTAAAAATTCAAAAGTTTTAGCAATTTCTTCATTTCTTAATAATTGAGAGTTCAAACCGTTTCTTTCTAGACTAGTAATAGTAGAACAAAGAATTGAAGCTATAAAAGTTGGTACTGTTGAAGTTTTTTCAGAAATTTTTTCAAAAATTTCTAAATACGCTGAATCAAAAATCTGCTCTGCTAACTGTAAATTCAAGTCGTATTTTTTTTGCAGCTCATTAAGTGATTCATCCCATGATTTTGTGATTTTCTTCTTCGCATCTTCTAATTCTTTTTTTGTTATAATGATTGGAGGAATATCTGTTTCAGGGTACATTCTTGATGCACCTGGTCTAGGTCTAAGAAATACTGTTTCTCCAGTTTGAGTAGCTAATCTGGTTTCAGCAGGAACTCCTCTCTTTGCTTGACTTATTCTTTTAATTATAGAATCAATTGCAAAATCAATTTTTACTAAAGGTGCAGCAATTATTAAAAATGCATCCATCTCGTTGATTTTTAATATTTTTTTCACTACAGACACATCGCTTTTTTCTATGCCGTAATCTGGTAATTCATCTGAATGAAAAACTCCTCCAATTCCATAGAATTTTACAAGCTGACTGATTTCCTTTCCTAATCTTATTCCTTCATATGGTG
>JBOGRE010000297.1:0-2335 GCA_050749345.1 Nitrosarchaeum sp.
TTTGGAAAGAAGGTAACAATTTTGGTATCTTCCTTATCAAAGGACGAAAAATTGCCAAAAAAAGACAGAGAACGACTGTATGTAAAACAGCTCAAAGATGCTCCACTGGAAGCAAAAATAATCAAACTATGTGATATCTCTGCAAATCTAAAGGATTTGGCAAGCTCTGGAATGTCAAAAAGTAAAAGAAAAAAGACCGCAAATCAAAAACTCCATTATCTCAAAGTCATTAAAAATGACATCATAGAAAACAAATCAAATTATCCAAAAATTTCTAACCTGATTAAAGGAATGAACTATGTCTTAGTTGAAAATGGACAAAAATCTGTTCTCATCTAGATTACAACAATCATTTCATTGCTTCACTAACAATAGCAAGAACTTTTTTTGAAACCACCTCGAAAGGTGACGGATCATGAGGTAAAAGAGGTTTTAAATCATTTATCCATTCTTTTTTCTTTTCAGCCAATCTATCTTTAAGCAAGTTTATGTCAAAATCATCATTATAAGCAGATTTTATCTTCTTCCGAACCATATCTGGATTTATTTTTACATTTTGTTCATTAAGGTACCAGATATCGTGTAAATGTCTTGGATGTTTTGTGTAAATTATTGCCCTTATTTTTTCAGCCATGATCTCCTCTAAGGCCATTGCCGGAACCTTGAATTCATTTGAAAAAGTATCATAGAAATGTAATACTGGCTTTTCAGGATGTTCCATTACAACGTCTCCACGTAGACTTAAATCTACTTTAACACTACTGAGTCTTCCATTAAACATTGTATAGTTAACTTTGAATTTGGTACTTTCATTCTTTTTTTCTAATTCTGATATTCCAGTAAATTTTACATTAAGATTACTCATTTCTTTTTTCAAGAAATTTATGAACTCCTGGGAAATGTCTTCAAGACAAGTAAAATCGAGGTCCTCCGAAAACCTAAAGTTTTCAAAATATATTTTCTTAAGTGCTGTTCCTCCTTTGAAAACCATTGAGTTCAATTTTCGGAAATTAGAAATAACTAAAAGAAGATTAGTAAGAGAATAATCTTTTTCTAATGTTCCTAAAGGTATGTTTTGTCTATCTGCTAAACTTCTTAATTGATTTTCTTCCATTAGTAATCCATCCATCCTAGCAATTCATTTTTTGTCCTATTGATGATTAATCCAAAATCTTTTGAAATTTCTATTTTTTCTTTGTTTGTAGTTGGATCAAGATAGTGATAAGGCTTTTTCTTTATTTTTTCTTTTATTTTTTCTGAAATATTTTTTTCAATTTTATGCAGTGAAAGCAAATAACCTAATCGTTTTAGAACTACATTAATCTCTACTTTCTCTGACATTTCAAGAACTGTTTGCCAATTAACTTCATTTCTTACATTCCACATTGCTTTCGTTACCTCTACTATGCCTCCACAATATTCAGGATGCATTAATCCATCGACAATTGTTTTTTCTTTAGACGAAATATTGAAGAATTCTTTATTGTTTGCTTTTTCTTTAACGAAACCAAAGAACTTTTTCTTAGACAGGGTAACAAATTCAAATTTTTGATAACCAAACTTCAGATTACGTTTTCTTTTTCTGGTTGCAACAAAAACAGTATATGGTATTTGCTCTGTCATGTCCCAGTAATTCATAGCAGTCCAAAATCCAACATAGTAAAGATCAATGAGGTGAGGTACTATTACCCAAGGATACTCAGACCAATATCCTTCGACTCCGGCCTTTGCAGGGATCAAAAGATATCTACTACGTTCTATCCTCCTGATTCTTTTCTTATGTACTAGTCCGTTTAGAACATGCCAAATGGACGAATCCGGGGTTTTTAGGATATCTTTTGCGTCATCTATTGTGAATACTGATAGCCCCTTCTCCTCTAGGGTTAAAAGCAGCCTTAGTTCTAGGTTTATATTTTGTGTCACGATACTTCCCTCATAAGGAAGTATTGTTACATAAAATATATAAAGATTATATTTTGTGTCACGATACTTCCCTCATAAGGAAGTATTGTTACATAAAATATTATTAACAGTATAAGGTATTGGATACCCCTGCAAATCATCAGAACAGATCAGTATAATCCTACATATACAAAACAAGATACCGCCTTCAAGTGCTATATCATTTTGATATGCCTGATTATCATCGATTAATGTATACAGTGAACTACCAACACCTAAAGGCGTTGGCTTCGTTCTGCTTCATCGACCTCATTGAGATCTCTATTGCAGGCGTTACTTTCCGCAATTCCTGCGGTAGTTCAATTCCGAAAATATGTAATCCTTTTTGTAAAATGTTCAGGCTTGCGTTGTGATCACGATCCAATACAAGACC
>JBOGRE010000298.1:0-1565 GCA_050749345.1 Nitrosarchaeum sp.
CTGCAGTGATATGTGGACATTTTGTAAAAGATGAAATCAACGAAGCTGCAAAGGCTGGTGAGAAATTATTTGAATGAATCAGATCAATTTTTTCTTGCTTTATCAGCTTTAATCCCTTGAAAAATGAGCTGCAAATAAATTTCACATTTTCATGAATTGTTGGTGGTAATCCTCCCTCATATTTTACTGAAGAAGCAAAAATGATTGTTATATTGTTATGAAAATTTTCATAATTTTCATTTTCTATTTTGTGAGTAATAATCCAAATTTTATGGCCTTTTTTTGCAAGTTCATTTGCCATTATACTAAACAAGTATTCACCTCCACCTTTGGTGGTAGAAAGAAATTGTGTTATTAGAAGAATATTCAATTCATTTTAATTTAAAATCATTTCTATATCACTTTAGTGATTACTCTCATAAATTTTGTTGAAATCGATTGTATTGATTAATTTAACAATATTTCTTATAGCCTCTTTCTCAATAACATGATACAAAATTTAGTGTAAAAATGTCGTGGACTTTTATTCATATGTTCTATCTGAAACCGATGTCATAATGTTTAATACATTTCAAGAGATTTTTTATTTAAATCAGGCAATTTTTGACTCAAATTTTCTTATTAGACTTGAAGTTTTATGATTGCATCATAGTCACAAATTTTCTATATTTTTCTATTACCAAATCTGGATCACCGAATTCGTTTACAGCACCTTCATGAAGCCATAAAACTCTGTCACTCAAAGATTTAACCTGTGTAATAGAATGGGATACAAATAAAATTGTTTTGTTCTTTTTCTTAAAATCTAAAAATACATCAGTACATTTTTTTTGAAATGATAAATCGCCAACAGACAATACTTCGTCTATTAGCATAATGTCTGGCTCTACATGAATGGCAGTAGAAAAAGCCAATCTTGCGTTCATTCCTGCAGAAAAATTCTTTAACTTTGTATCTAGAAAATTTTGAATTTCACCAAATCTTGCAATTTCATCTATTTTATTCATCATCTGTTTTTTTGAAAGACCTAAAATTATACCGTAAATTATTATATTTTCCCTTGCTGTCAATTCTCCATTAAGACCTGTACCTAATTCAAGGAATGGTGTTACATTACCGTTAATCTGAACAGTACCGGAATCCTGATGATAAATTCTAGTTAAAATTTTCAATAAAGTTGATTTTCCACAACCATTCAAACCAATTATCCCGACAGTTTCACCTTTTTTTATAGAAAATGACATGTCTTTTAGTATTGTGAGTTCCTCCACAGATTTTTTTTGTTTGTGTAATGTAGAAAAATATGAAAAAATTGAATTTGGCTGTTCATGTTTGATCTTAAATGTTTTTGAAAGATTCTTTACTACTATGGAAAACTCTTCAGACATGTTATAGATTCTCCACGAGATATTTTGATTTAATTTTAAAAACTAAAAAGCCAGAAAAAAATACACCAATTGTTAGAGATATCAAAAATACAATAGTGGTAAATGTAGGTAAGCTATTGTATAATACTATTTTATGTGCAGTATCTAATATAGGAACCATTGGATTTAGAAGTAGAA
>JBOGRE010000299.1:0-5378 GCA_050749345.1 Nitrosarchaeum sp.
GGCAGAGTGGTTATGCGTGGGCCTGCAAAGCCTATCGATAGGGGTTCGAATCCCTTCCTCACCTCCAAAGTTTTGAGTTATTATGTCTCCCCCGTTATTAAATTTCGTAATGCCGTTATAGAATTCCGTAATGCCTCGTTCTTCCAATAAAGGAAATTCCCTCTCGAAAAACCGCTTTAATTTTTCTCTAATCCTAAATTTCAGTACTCTTTCATAAGATTTGGTTATGTTTAGATTTCTTGATAAATAATCCTGTTCTTTTTTGCTCATCAATATGTATTTCTTAATTGTATATCCCTAAAAAAGATGTATTATACATTCATCCTTTTTTTGCTTTTAATATTGGATTTGTATTGATTGAGTAAACAGGTTCTCCATCGACCGTGAGAAATTTTGATTTTTTTATTTGACCCACTACAGTTTTAACACTTAATACTAATCCGTTACTTAGATCGTAGACACTAAAATTTTCACGTAGAACCTCGAATTCTACATCATCTTCAATTATGCTACTATCTAATTCAGATAGATTATATGGTACGTATGCTTGAGGACGACGTTTTTCTTTTGGTACAAATGCGCTAACGCTATTTATTGAATTTATTGCAAATCCTTGTGGTGATTTTGGATCAGGTAGCAAATAATTGATATGAATCAATGCACGTATTATTGTTCCATCAGAAAGTTTGTAGTAACTTGGATGCAATGCTCTAGGAATAGCCAAAATGTAACCCATATCTTTCAAGTTGTTAAGAATTTCTTCTTCAGGAATCATGTAAATTCATTCTTTTCCCTAGGTATATTTTCTATGTTCATAAACTTTAACCATTCCACCATCTTATGAAGTCATCCCTACTACTTCCAACCTGAGATAATATTTCTAAAAGTAATCCTCTTCCTAATTCTTTCCTTTCTGGCACAGTTACCATTTTTCTTTCATTATTTTTAAAAACATGATGTTTCCCTGTATGATCAAGTCTGTAACCTATTGTGTTAAGAAATTTTGCTAGATCTTTTGTTGATGGCCTAGGTAATTTTGACAACCATTTATGTTGTTGTCATTATCATAAACTCTTTTCGTAATCCTTGAGCATCTAACATATCATTGATTGCATATGATACATTTTCTAGTGCTTCATCTTCGGTTGTGCCATCAGTAACGACTCCAGGTAAACTAGGGACTGTAGCAACAAAACGACCATCTTCATCTTGTTTTAAAATTACTTGATAGATTTCTACTGTGGATTTGGTTGGAGCATCATCTACTTTAGGTATCACAATTGTTGAACCGGTAACTTGTTTCATGAGGCTCATAAAAGACATAATGATTAATACTTAGATCCGTTATAAATAACTGTTTAGTTGAATTTGACAGTTTACTATCATGGGATAGTTTTTTCCTCTATTCCTCAAGTAAAATCCTCTAATCAATCAAATCTAGTTTTTATTTTATTAACTGAATATTCCATTTCCAAATGTAGTCATCAGGATAATTGTATTGTTGAATCATAATTGTTATTGCTGATGCATCTCCTTTGAAACCTTCAAAAATTACGTAACCTTCTTTCTTAGCTTTAGGAAATATCTGTGAAAATCCTAGAGTTCCCGTATAGCTACTTTCGTATTGGTTATTTTCATCGTCTATCAACACAATACTTGAAGGAATTATTACAGTTTCTGTAGAGATGTTTTCTATCTTAAAATCAGCTCTAAATCCTTCTATCTCATCGCCAAATGTAGAATATTTATAAACACCAACATTTTCCAAAGTTATTTTGAAGCTACCTTGTTGAATCATTGTTCCTACAGGGATTGCGGTTTTCTCATACTCAATGTCTTTTAATTGTTCAACTTCCGTTTCACTTAGTTGTGGAATATCAACTGAGGCCTCACTTTTGAATTGATTTCCAGATTTATCTGTAAAAACAAGTTTAGCAGTTCCAAAATATCCTGAACCACTTTTAATCTCATTTGTTGGAATCTCCCACACATACGCTAAGAATTCTTGTCCTGTTAACAGTAAATAGAAAATTTTAAAGTCATTTGTAGTTACAGTAAATTTATTCTGATATAACGGTCTATCATTTTCATCAACTATTGAAAATGAAACTGTACCATCTGCTCCTATTTGGATTTGACCTGGATCCATGAGACTAAATCTTGCTACATACTTATCCTCACTCGGACTACCAAGTACCAGGAAATTTTCAATTCTTGAGATGTCAGATTTTATTGTGGATGTGATAGTTGATTTTGGTTTATCTACTGCTTTTGGTTCTTCTGGTGGTATAACTAAAACTCCTTTTTCCACTAGAAATTGTAAAGCGCTTAAGAACTCTCTATCACTTATTTGATCATTAGTCCAAAACCTTGCTGTGTTTTTTATCCAAGATGGAATTAATTCTTCTTCTGCCTCAATACTTAGAACAGAACCTATGGTAATGCCAATACCTAGAAAAATAAATGCTAAAACCCAACTTCTTTTTAGCACATATGGATCATAAACACATACCTAATAATGATTTATGAAAATCTACCTATGTTAAAAACAGTTCAACTAGCTTTTGCCTTCAATAAGCCACCATTTTTTCCATATTTTACTATTATGAATATTGACTTAGTAAAAATATGCCTTTAATCTTCGTCAGTCGCATAAAACAGGATATTCCCTATGTGTACCTAGTGACCACCTTGTATTCTTGCTTTTTACGATGTGGAGGATTTAGTTCGAATGAAACCTGCCAAAGGCTTCCTTTAACCATTGTCCATCACTTTTTGTTCTTCTACGTTCTGACCTTTCAACAACTCCAGAATAAAGTAAGATTTTGCTTGCTTCAATACCTGCCCTAGCCCATCTAACCTTACCTGTATTATCAATTTTCTTAGAACGAATTTTCCTCTTGGCGAGTTTTAACATTTGTCTCAAATAATTAATTCCTTCATCCTCTGCATTCGAATAATAATCAAGTTCAAATAAATCATCAGGTTCGCGTTTTACTAATTCAACTATTTTATTTTCATTTGTATTTTCTAATTCTAATCTTTCTTCATAGTTCATTTTTCATTTTTATTATTCTAATACCATTACTGAATGTTTCTAGTTTTAGCATAAGACTTCATTTACATGTATTTACCTACAAATTTACAATCTTTCTGCTTTGATTAAACATTTTGTCTGTGATTCTATTCCTAAAACTATATTTTTTAGTTCCCTTAATACCCCTTGATATCTCTAAATCACAACAATTGGCGGAGTTATTCTTCTCCATTGAACTATCTTGATGAAGTTTTCTAATCCTCTTTTTTCAGGATCATAGCCAAATTTCTTATCTATCTTTTTTTGTTTATCTAGCAGTTTTGCGGTCTTTTCATGCTGTTCCGCTAATTTATTCAATGTATCAGAGTAAGTTGAATATTTTTCAATTTTTGCAAATTCTCTTAATTTTATTACTATTGTTTCATCATTAGAATATTGGAAATTTTCTTGATGTTCCCAAATATCAAATTCAATATTTGTAGAATACACAACATAATCTTTTGGTACATAGAGTATGTTAAGCGAAATATCATCATTAAATCTCAAATAAGAAATAATGTCAAGTGGTCTTTTTCCTACCCTTATGATTGGAGAAATAATGTCTCCTTTAATTCTATGCAAGACAGACTGTCTGTTTTTCAAATTATAATGGGTTGGGTTTTCAAAACCATGCTTAACACTAATCTCATTGTTTCCGATAATGTTTATTTTGGTATCTTGTGAAATACAGTCCTTTCTATATTTCCCTGTTCGTAAAAGAATGGAAGATGCCAATTCCCAGCAGAGCCTGTCAAAATATTCTTCCTTTATTTCATTAGGATCTTCTGGTAAAATTTGAAAACCAATATCATGATATATTATTCCTCTTTTTCTCAATTGTTTTAGTTGATTTTCTGTAAAATTAACATGGCCTATAATAATTTTCATAACATATGTAGGGCATCCCTCAAACCTTTGCAAAATTTCAGATTCAAATTGTCCTTGGCTGGGCACAATGTTCCAGTTTTTACATTCTATTGCTATACAGTCTATTTCTCTATTTCCCCTTTTTTCTTTAATCATGTAATCTACGAATGGTTTTAAATCATCGTTGGGTAAATTCCTTGGATAGTGTTTGTACTTTAAACCCTCTGGTAAAATGCTGTCCAAAGTCTGACCCATTCTCTTTATTTCGAGTTCATTACCTAATTCGTTTCGTCGTTGTGGGCTGACCATCACTTCTACAAAAAGCGTTTTCCATTATTAAACTAAGGAACAAAGAATGAAACAAATCAATTGGAGATGCTTCCGTGATATTGAAATTAGATAGTGATACCCTACTTACCATATGGAATGATTGCGAATGAGATACGTACGGCTAATGCAAGTCTTTACGAAGAACTTTAACCTCTATAATAACTACTGAATAGAGGTATTAACAATAGGCGTCCAGACTTTGAGCCACTTCCTTTTGTGCTCGGTCATTGCTGGAAGATAGTAATGTCGTTGTGAAACGTTACCACGACGGCCTTGCATAAATTCCGCCAGTAAAGCATCCAACTGAGTTGCATTAACAGTATAATTTACTTTACGTAAGTGACGTAGTTCAAAACCTATTGAACGCTTATTGATGTAATTGTATGCACTTCCACTCATGGTAAATAGAATTCTGTTGTGTAATGTGGGATGGCAAAACACTGCGTTTGCTTTCTTGGTACCACGATCCCAAAATAATTCCATTAGACCATTATGGCATAACTTCGAATGATTGTTAAATGCTCTAAATGCTTCAGTAGGCCTCAAACCTGTGGTCAAGGCAAAAATTGCAAAAATCTTGTATCTTATTGGTAGTTTTTTAATAGATTTCGTTACCTCTGCAACCGTAAGTAGTTTTGCTAACTTATACGTATTAGTAGTAATAGGATAATTCCATCTGAGTTCTTTACGTTTCCTCCACGCAAGAAAATGATCATGAAGATATGTATCGTATTTTACATCAAAGTATCTAGTCAACAACGCGATCGCTTTAATAATATCAGACTTTACTCTTGATGATTCCATTGAGACTAACTCATCTGTGAATCCAATGTTAGCAAATCGTCTTGAATATTTGAACATCTTACGTGCGTATAACTTGTTTCTTGAGGACTGTAACCAGCGTTCATAGTCGTTCCAATCTAGGCTACCTAATATCGAAGAGTATTGTGCTGTAGAGTATTGCTGTGTAGTCTTACTACTGCAAAGCCTATCGATAGGGGTTCGAATCCCTTCCTCACCTCCAAAGTTTTGAGTTATTATGTAATTACCTGCTTTTCTAAATAGAGAGTATTTTAGAAGAAATAAGTTGGCACAAATAAACAAC
>JBOGRE010000300.1:0-8016 GCA_050749345.1 Nitrosarchaeum sp.
ATGCACTAAAGCATGCAGGTGCAAAATTAGGAAAATCAGTAGAGATTGATTGGATTGATTCAGAGTCAATTACAGACTATAACATTTTATCAAAATATGATGGCATATTAGTTCCAGGAGGATTTGGAATAAGAGGTTCAGAAGGAATCATAAAAACTGCAAACTATGCAAGAGAAAAAAACATACCATATCTTGGGATATGTTTTGGATTTCAGCTAGCAACAATTGCATTTGCAAGAAATGTTTTGAAGTTAGAAGATGCAAACTCTACTGAAATAAAACTGGATGCTAAAAATCCAATTGTAGATTTACTTCCAGAACAAAAAAACATATCAGACATGGGAGGATCATTAAGACTTGGCGCAAATGACATTCAGATAAAACCAAATACAGTATCGCATAAAATTTACAATGCAGACACAATTAGCAAAAGACACAGGCATAGATACGAAATCAATAAGAAATACATTCCAGAATTTGAGAAAAATGGGTTGATATTTTCAGCTGAAAGTGATGGTGGTAAAAGAATGGAAATGCTAGAGATTCCATCCCATAAATTCTATCTAGGGGTACAGTTTCATCCAGAGTTCAACAGTAGACCCGGGTATCCAGAGCAGGCATTTGAGGCATTTATAAAAGCTGCATCTAATAAATAGAAAATAATGAATTCATTAATCAAATAGTTTTAGAATTTCTCAATAATTGAAATTACAAGAAAAATAAATCAATAACAATACTATTAAAGAATCCAAAATAATAAAGAGTGAAATTTGACAAGATGTAAAAAGTGTGGAAAAGATTATCAGACGGAAGTAAAGAATTTTTGTTCTAATGCTTGCTATGAATTGGATTTACAAAAAAGAATCAAAGATACATATGATGACACACCACAGGCCAAAAAATCATCGTAATATTTTACAAAACTAAAAAACAAAAGCTATTCTATCTTTGATATCTCGTAGATTTTTTGTCGTGCATCTCTAATTGAGACTTTCTTTTTGACATAGCCTTTATTCAGTAAATGACTAAGGGCCAATCTAACGGTTCTGGCTGGAAGCAGAGTCTTGTTTGCAAGGTCTTTTTGGGTAAGCGCTCCTTCATATTCTAATGTCTTTAACAATAATTTAGAACTTGGAGGCATACTAAGTAATTCTTCAGCTAGATGAACCTTCTTTGCAAGTGCAGAGATGGCAGTGGAGTCTTTTTTGAGTCGAATTATTTTTGCAGTAGGTAAAAATTGTGTGCACTCTACCATTTGGTTTACTTTGTATCTATCCAATCCATCAAGAACAACTTCGCAGTGTAGTCTAGCTGAAATATCGCTGATTTGAATAGAACTTTTATTTGATACAATGATTGGTCTTCGGGTAATATCTAAAGAGTTCACTGAAATTATCTCAAATACACCAGAGTCCTGAAATAACATAGGTCCACCTGCAGACATTGAATATGCAGAAGAACCAATTGGCGTAGATACAATAATTCCATCACTGTTATCGTGCCATACTTCCTCATCATTTACACGTAATGTATGCTCCATAAGCATTGCACTTTTTGATGAAAATACTGCAACATCATTTAAGACAGGATAGACGTTTTTTCCATCGATTTTTACTCCAAGTCTTGGAACTTCTTCTATGGTGTAATTTTGTTTTTTTAGAATTCTTACATATGATGAAAACTCCCTAAGATCCACCTGAGCTAGAAAACCACTAGATTCACCTTCACTTATTCCTAAAACAGGGGTTGTTGAATCTACAGGTCTATGAAAATAATTTCTAACTCCCTTATCTCCGCCCAACACCAAAATACAATCAGCGGATTTTACTTTTGATTTTGTAGTGATTACAAATGATTCAATTTCAGCATCATCTAGAATTTTTTTTATGGTCTTTTCTGCAGAGTCTGTTGTACCAGAACCATAGATTCCTATTTGCACAGAGAAATGAAACTAGGAGTGCAATAAAAGGATAAAGTGCTAAATCGTTCTATATTTTACTAGATTGTAAAAATAAGACGCATTAGTCTCAATTGTATTCCTATGAGGTATTTTAAGTAGGCCCATCTGTTTTGAGTCAAGTGCGGCTTGTGCAGAACCTCCTGCAAAACACAATGCCCAAAGAAAGTCTTTTTCCTTTAGCATTGTACAACAAAATGTGGCACAAAAAATATCTCCAATACCAGTAGTATCATAGACTTCTTTGTTTGGCAATGTTATAGAGTAAACTTTGTCTTTGACTAGTAATGAAACTTCAGTTTTATTTGTAAAAATTACATGTTTCACACCTTTTTTCTGTAGTGCCATCATCATCTCATCATGTGAACCATTAACAATTATCTGAGACTCTTCAGGGTTTACCTTGATTGCATTTACATCAGATAAATCAAGATCAGTGTTTTCTAAAATTATATTTTTGTCTGAATCTACTCGTCTCAAAAATCCTTGCGGATCGATCAGTGTAAAATTAGAATCTTTTTTTATTTTAGAAAATGTTTCAGTAGAAATTTCATGAAAGATTGGGGTAATCAATGAACCATCTGCGTTTATGTCAGTGTATTCAATAGGGTCGCATTCATTTAGTAGTTTAAGGGTTCTATCTGAGCCTGTGATATCTATTGTAAATCGGGTTGTAAGTTTCTCAGATAGTGCATTTTCAAAATTAATTTTATTTTGAGTTAGATATTGCTTTGGAAAGTCTTTACCAAATTTTGTGTAAAGATCTACATCAAATTTGAATTGTCTTGCAGCAAGTCCACCATAGCAGGCAGCACCACCAATTTGTTCATAGGTTGTACCATTAATAGTAATTGTATCAATTGCACAATGTGAAAATATTGCTAGTTTCATTGATTATGTTTCCAAACAATATCGATTTAGTTTTTTCCATTCCGTTTTTCAAAACATTCCTGGCATAGCATATCGCCCTTCAATATTACTAAATCCATGTCTGATCGAAAGCAGACATGACACAAGCCACGCATTATCTATCAACAAGAATTATTATACCTAACATTAAAACAAATTGGATTTTGAGTAAATAAGAGAAATAAACCAAGTGTTTTTACCTTTCTTGTCTCATTATCAGATTACAAAAATTGCACGATATCTTTTCTACCATGACTGGCATTCATTTTGTTTCACAGAAGGAACATTGCTCTGATTTATACAAGAATATAAGGAGGCAAATTCGATTGTTTTCATGCCACTTAAGCGTGCAAGCAGAGGACGTACAAAAGGAGGTAAGGGATCATCGGGCACCATACAGTGTACAAACTGCGGTTCAACAGTACCAAAAGACAAAGCAAAAAAAGTTACTTCCAGATTAAATCTAGTAGAACATACTTTGGCTAAAGAACTACGTGCTCAAGGAGCATACATTGCATCACCCACAGTGCTGAAAGTATATTGTATCTCATGTGCAATTCACTTTAAGATTCTAAAAATTAGATCCGAAGAAAGTAGAAGACAGCGCGGAAAACTCCGTTAGTATTCTGTTTTTTAGATTTGGAATTATAATTTAGTCATATTGTTAATTTGACAATTATCCAAAAAACGTTTACAAATTAGTATCATCGTCACATGTAGAGGATTTGTCATAACATTATAGAATTATTTTAAAATTTTAATTTTTGCCTAGCTCAGATCGTGAAACAGTGAATCATTTTGTACAACAATCAATGCTCTATTATTCTTCATTGCTGGGCAATTTAGTAAATCTTTTCAATATAAAAAAACGTTAGTTAATTTGAATTTTATGGGTAAAGCAAAATCAGTCAATATGAAAAAATTCTTTTCAAAAATAGCACTAAATTTTTTCTTTAATATTTTTGGCAGTCACAATCATTCTTTGAACTAGTGTGATTCCTGCAATTACCACTACGATGATCACCGCTGGCTCTATGTACCCAATTATTCCAATAATTGCAATTACCAGTAAACGCTCGGCTCTCTCCCCAATGCCAACTCCCTGTAGCTTGATGTTTAATGCATCAGATTTTGCTCTGGCATAACTGACTAGTAGTGACAAAGTAATTGCAAGCAATACAAGGTAAGGTTCGGCATACCCACCAACTAACAGTCCCAGAAAGATTGCAACTTCGGCAATCTTGTCAAACATTGAATCAAGATAAGAGCCCTTTTGAGAGGTTTTGCCAGTTACTCTTGCCACTTGCCCATCTATTACATCAAAAAAACCAGATACAAGTAAAAGGAGCCCACCAATAATCAATCCAAATTCAAGGCTCAGTCCATAGACTAGTGCAGATGCAAGAGCAAATACAAGACCTATCAGAGTCCAAAAGTTTGGCGATAAACCTGTTGATGCAAATACATTTCCAATCTTTTCAAGTATTGGTTGCAGTACACACCTTAAATTATTTAACATGTGATGCTCCCAGTCAAAAATTTTAATAATGTGGTTTTGATTGTGTCACTAACAAATTCATCATATTGCAAAGCATCACATCGAGTTAAGAAATAATTCATTGAAAGTAATTCAACCGAGCCAAATTCATAGCAATTAATGTAGACATTATCTTTGCTGCAATTGATGCAGTAGAACCGTTATCATATTGAGGATTTAGTTCTACAATATCAACACCAGATACTTTTTTGTTGTCAAGTGAATAGATTAGATCAAAAAGTTCACGAGAAGTCATACCTGCAGCTTCAGGATTTCCAACTCCTGGTGCATATGCAGGATCCAAGACATCAAGATCAAAACTAGCATACATTGAATCAAATGAGGATGCAAATTCTTTGAGTATCTTTGGACCTTCTCCTTCTCGCACTTGTCTGTCAGAGATTGTTTTGATGTTATGTTTTTTTAGAAATTCTAGCTCTTCTTTTACAAATGCTCTTGCACCAACATGTAATATATTATCAGCACCTCTTTGCTCTACAATTCTTCTAAGGTATGCAGCATGACTTAGTTTGATGTTTGCATATTCATCACGCAAGTCATAATGAGCATCAAATACAACATAACCAGTTTCTTTAGGAAAACTCATGTATGTGCCATATGTGATAGAGTGCTCACCACCTAAAATGAACAGTTGTCTTTTCTTTGCAACTAGTTCTTTTGTAATTTTACCAACCATGTCAATCATCTCACTTGCCAAAACTGTATGAGTAGTATTTCCTAAATCTTCAATATTTACAGATTCCAGATCAATGCCAAATTGTGGGTGAAATATCTCAATATTGTTAAATGCGTCACGAATTACATCGGGTCCAAATCTGCATCCAGGCTTGTAAGAGTGAGTGGAATCAAAGGGTATACCAAAGACAGTTGCTACAGGCTCAGAATCACCAGATGAAGCTGTGATCATGGGATTTCTATTCATGTATAAATCTAGAAAACTCATTTTTACACCATTAGTTGAGGTCTATGTGAGAGATATTTTGGGAGGTTTAGTCCAGTGAATGGTTTACCTTTTGTTTGCTCACTTAATTCATTAGTAAAATTCTCAAATGTCAACTCTCGAACATTGCCTGTTTGTCTGTCCCTAATACTTAGATTTTCCGAATTTGCTTCTTTTTCTCCAATTACAAGGATGTATGGAATCCATTCTTTTTCAGCATCACGAATTCTTTTTCCAATGCTTTCATTTCTATCATCAATGTCAACTCTGATATTATGAGAAGATATTTTATCAGCCAAAACATCACATATTCCAGAGAATTCTTCTTTTAGTGGAATTACACGTACTTGTGTTGGGGCAAGCCATAGTGGGAATTGTGGTTTTCGCCCTTCATGAATATCCTGTGCTGCTTTTTCCAATAATACATAGATTATTCTCTCAATTGCACCACTTGGGGAATTGTGTAAAATAATTGGATGTTTACGAACGTTATGTTCATCTACAAATTCAATTCCATAACGGTTTCCATTTTCAACATCTATTTGATCAGTGGAAAGTGCAGATGCTTTTCCCATTGTATCTACAAAATTAAACTCCCACTTTAAAACAAAGTAAAAGAATTTTTCTTTCCACATTTCAACTAATACTGGTCTACCATGTTTCTTGACTAGTTCTTCAATGGAAGACTTGTTTTCGTTATAGAAATCCTCAGTAAATCTTATTGCCATTTCATAATCAGAGTCTACAATACCAAGTTCTTTTAGAACATCACGTGACAAGTCAAATCTAACTTTAATTTCTTGAATAGATTGTTCAATATCTTTGCAAAAAGCATGACAATCAGGCATTGTAAATGCACGCAGTCGTCTCAATCCCACTAATTCTCCAGATTGTTCACGTCTGAAACTGTAACGAGTTAATTCGTATAATTTGTATGGTAAATTCTTGTATGACATTTGGTATTCATTTGCCATTAGAAATTGCCCAAAACAGGCAGCAAATCTCAAAAATAGCTTTTTCCCTTCTGAATCAATGTTGTATTGCCTTGCAGGAAATCGATTGAAATAACTAACCATACTTGGATGATGAGAATCATACATGATTGGAGTCTCTACTTCATATCCACCATATTCTTTGACTCTGTCAGTGACATATCGTTCAATGAGGGATTTAATCAAACGGCCATTTGGAAAAAAGCGCATGTTTCCAGAATCAGAAGCTGGTTCATAGTCAGCAATTGCCATTTTTTTCATCAGTGCAACATGTGGTGGAGGTTCATCCACAGCTCTCTTTTTTGCGGATTCATACTTTGCAAGCACTTCAAGTTTTGGATATTTTGAAAAATTGAAATCGCCGATATTGCTCAATGTTCCATCTGGAGTAAGTATTTTCCAATAAGATGTAATTTTTGATTCACCTTTTAGAGCATCAGAGGTCATTTCTTTTTCTTCAGTTGGACTTTTTTCTCCAGTACTTTCTTTTGTTACAACTTTGGAGCTTTCAGCAAGTGGATGCCCCTTTACCTGAACTTTATATGACTTTGTCCAACCAAATGGAGAGTGAGAAACTTCCAACTCGGACGCAGAATACTCCATTTCTTTGAGTAATGACAATGCAATTGAAGGGACTGCCAAATTTGAGCTCAGATGGGCATATGGATATAACAGTAATTTTTTACAACCTATTTTTTCCATAGAGTTTTTTATTTGAGATATTGCGTTTTGCGCAACAGAAGAATCATCTCCTTGCTCAATAGCTACAAATGCAACAACGACTTCGTCTAGTCTTTTTGTTTCAGGGGTAATTTCCTCAGCACTCTTGATTTCCTTTTTTGTCGGAGTGTACTCTATGCTGTCACAATGCAGTTGTAATATACGCATAATCTCAAACCAATTAATAATTGAATTAAGTCTTTCGTGAAAATACATAACATTCAACTTTTTCATGCCTAATTTTTTACGTATAACCCGATCTAAAAGAGTGAAATGGAAACTTGAAATAAAGTGTAAATGAGTTTATCGATAGAGAATAAAAATAGAAATCCCCCAGTTTACTCACAGAAACCTGACGGTTATCATAATGCTTAAGATTGCAAAATTCAGAATTATTTTGTGAATATTTTTGTTCTTGCCATTATTGGGATTTCCATAAGTACATCTCTTGTATTTGGTATTTTCTTTAGTGGAATAAACGGTCAAGAACCAATGTTGCAAATTTCAAAACCAGAACATTACGACATAAAAATTACTGGATTAAAGGAATCGTATCGTGTAGGCGAACCGTATTCCTTTTCTTATATTTTGTATGGGTTTGGATCTCCTTGTGGTGGAATACACGCCACTTTTCCAATAAATAAAACAGACAATGGGAATGATGGTTTTATCCCATCATGTCTAAAAACAATTCCAACTGATTTTGTTTTAGATGCTAAAAAGACGTATGGTAGAACATATGGTAATATTTCACTTCAAGAAACTGGAAACTATACTGTAAAAATAACATTTGAAAAACCAATAGGAGAAGGAACAGTGGTGTTTGCAAATATTGCATATACTGCAAATGATTCTACAATAAATCCAAATTGTATGAAGATGGAAACGGTAGGACAATTTGCTCAATTCCAGTTTAAGATTCCTACACTTCCTCCTGGAT
>JBOGRE010000301.1:0-2330 GCA_050749345.1 Nitrosarchaeum sp.
GAACTAGGTATTGTATTTCAAGATTTTTTACGTTCCAACTTACTCTCTTCGCACATGTGGGTTGTTGCAAAAAAACGTAACACTGAATAATTAATTTAGTTATTGATACCATATATGATGATTTTAGCAATTATTCAAGCTAGACTGAGTTCTGAGAGATTTCCACGTAAAGTCTTACAGAAAATACAAGGAAAAACAATTCTGGAACATATAGTAGATTTTTTACAATATTCAAATTTAATTAATAAAATAGTTGTTGCAACTACAAATTTATCAGAAGATGATGAATTAGTAGAACATCTTAACAATAAAAAAATTCAATATTTTAGAGGTAACCCTTTTAATGTTCTAGAAAGATACTACAAATGTTCAAAATTTTATAATGGTGATATTATAGTTAGAATAACTGCTGATAATCCATTATTAGATCCATTAATTATTGATGACGCAATAAATATTTCAATGAAGACAAAATGTGATTATGTCACAAATCTTTTGCATAGAACTTTTCCTATTGGATATTCTATTGAAATACTATCTTTCTCATTATTAGAACAGCTATATCAAAAAATGAATGATGACCTAGATAAAGAACATGTAACTTATAGTCTTAGAAAAAATCCCGAAAAATATAACATAAAAGAAATTTTTGCTCCTAAAGGCCTAGAAAGACCATTTTGGCGATTAACAGTTGATTATAATGAAGATTTCCAATTAATAGAAAAAATTTTTTCAAAATTATTCGCTTTTGGTGATTTTATAAAATATGATTCTGTTATAAAATTATTAGATAAAAACCCAGAACTTCTAGAAATCAATAAAAAATATCAAAATTTTTAATAAGACAATATATCCACCCGCAGTAGATATCAATAAATGAATATTCCTTATTTTATCCCATGGATAACTCAGACTGATAAAAAATCAGTTAAAAGAGCGATGTCACAAAGATGGTTAACAAATGGTCCTATACTCAAACAATTTGAAGAAAAAATTCAAACCTATACCAATACAAAATATGCAATAGGAGTTGGAAGTGCAACCCATGCACTGCATTTAGCAGTAAGATCCTTAGGAATAGGCCATGGAGATGAGGTAATTGTTCCAACTTTCACTTTTGCTGCGACTGCAAACGCTGCTTCTTATACCGGTGCCAAACCCATTCTGGCGGATGTAGATGAAAAGTCGTTTAATATTACCCCCAAAGAAATTAAAAAAAGAATTACAAAAAAGACCAAAGCTGTAATTGTTGTTCACTACGGTGGGCAATCTTGTGATATGGATGAAATACAAAAAATCTGTAATAAACACAATTTGTTTTTGATAGAAGATTGTGCACATGCATTAGGATCCAAATTTTATAATAAAAAATGCGGAAGTATTGGAGACATTGGCTGTTTTAGCTTCTATCCAACAAAAATTATCACTACTGGTGAAGGTGGAATGGTTACTACACAAAATAAAGCACTTGCTGATAAAATACGCATACTTCGCTCTCACGCTGTTAATGTTGATTCATATAAACGAGAGAAGTTGGCCTCATGGAAATATGACATCATAGATCTGGGATATAATTACAGATTAGATGAATTAAGATCTGCTTTAGGTTTGTCTCAACTAAGCAGAATAAACGAAATTAACAAGATGAGGCAAAACATCGCAAAAATATATGATAAACACTTAATAAAAATTAGAGGAATCTCCATTCCTGAAATTTCCTATAGAAGAAATCACATCTATCATTTATACACCATCAAGGTAGAACATGATTATCATTATACAAGAGATGAATTATATATTAAACTTCAAAAAAATGGTGTAGGCACAAGTGTTCAGTATTGGCCCTTACATCTTATGACATATAATAAAAACAAGTATCATACACATAGTTTTCCAAATGCAAATTCCCTCAAAGAAAAAGTATTGAGCTTACCAATTTTTCCAAAAATGACTATGAAACAAATAGATTTCATTATATCCTTAATTAAATAAATTAGAAAAGTTTTATTATTTCTTTTGTTATTCTAGTTGAACCATTTCCGTCTATTTTTTTATAATGACTAATTCTAAGATTAGAATTGTTTACTTGTCTTAGATATTCTTTTAGTCGTGAATTAATTGTTCTATTTTTGAAACCTAGATTTTTTGCAATTCCTAACCTATCCCACACTTTAGCAGTTTGCATCTGGTGTTTTACTTGACAAATTATAGCAAATGGAACATTAAGACACGCAAATTCGTATGAAGTGATACCTCCAGAACAAATCCCAAAACAGGCTTTCTTTATTTCCTCAGCCATATTTTTTGTTTCTTTAAGAAAACTAATATTA